>DATLTU010000024.1:0-61435 GCA_035533415.1 Candidatus Limnocylindrales bacterium | reverse complement strand
CTACAAGCTAATGGTAACAACGCAAGCTTTTTCTGAGTGCGAAAATAGGACATGGTTCGTAAACGGCAACAGCTTGCACCACGAACGCTATTTTAAAGGCTATCCCGCGAGGAGGTGGGACCTATCTTCCGAGATAGCTGTGGCTTTACGGCTTAGGATCGGGCAGGGGACCACACTGCTTCAAGTTCAGGAGGCAGTCAATTTGTTAAACGCCGCCGCGGCGCGGTTAGCGGCGCGCGCGGGTGGAACGCCCGTTGGAATGGCCCGCCGGATGATGGTTCGCGTGTGAACGCCGCGATGCGTTGAGCATGGCGGGCGGCTCTTCGGCCACGGCGGTCGGCGCGAGCATGCGGACAACGTGCAGCAGACGCTCTTGTTTGTACGGCTTCGCCATGCAGACGATGGCTCCGAGCGCGTGCGCGGTGGAATAATCATTGGGCTGCCCCGCGCGCGTGGTCATGACCACGGGAACGTGCTGCAGGCGCTCGTTGGATTTCACAATCAAGCAGAGATCGTACCCGGACATGTCGCTGATTTCGATTTCGGTGATCAGCAAATTCGGCGTGCGCTGGCGGAGAAATTCCACGGCCTCCGCGCCTGTTTCCACGGCTTCGATCACGTAACCTTCGCTCATCAGAACCGCGCGGATGGTATCGCGCACGCGCGCATCGGCTTCAACGACCAGCACCAAAGGCATCGGTTTTTCGAGATCGCGCGCCACAGCGCCGGCGTTGTGCGGCGCTTTTGCTGATTTGTCACCGTCGATGCGAACTTCGGGGCGCTTGCCTTCGTAAAAGCGAACGCCAACGCCGAAGCGTCCTTCGGGCATTTCAAAAACGCGCGCGACCACGGCGGTGCGTTCGTGCTGCACTCCGCCCGCAGCCCCGGAATACGGGAAGGTGATTACCAGATCCATTCCGCGGCGGTAGTCGGGGAATTTGGTGGTGAAGAGCAGGCCGTCGCGCGAGGCGTCGACGGTGGTGCAGACTTCCGCCTGTTGCGACGCTCCGGAATTCAGGCGCACGCGCACGGGCGCGGAAAGTTTCGTTCGCAAGCGGCGGCGGCGCTCGGACGGCTGCTCCGGCAATTCCGCTCCTGGTGTTTGTTCCAGCGTTCCGATTATTTCGGTCAAGTCGCCCATGTTCCCCACCTCAGTTCGTGCGCTGCCATCGCGGCCGTGCCGCGCTTGTGGCTGCGATCCATGATGAATTGTGGTCTATCCCCCGCGTGTGCGGTATAGCCCGAGGGTCACATTATGCCAGTACTGTCAGCACTTCAGCATTGGTACCAAAGTACTACGGGGTGCAACGCCGCCTCCGAAGACGAAAAAAAGCGTCGAGTTCCAAAAAGTTGCATGACCGTCCGGCGGCGCGAAAACAGTTTCATGCGTTGCATTTCGCTTCGCACTTCCAAGTTGTGCTTCTTGGCTTTCGTGTTTCGAGTTTCGCTTTTCGGCTCTCGACTTTTAATTTTCGGCCATCAACTTTTAACCGCTCACAAAGACTCACGATCGGATTTCACGGCAGCCGCTTGCCCTGTTTGATCCGGAGCGATTTTTGCAATGGGCGCGAAGGGTCAGGCATCGCCGAATTCGTCTTAAAGGGAGAACACAATGGCACAGATGCAGAACAGCCAATCGGTTGCACTGCAATTGGAGAAGGTCCGGGACGAACTTCCGCTGCTCTACGAGCGGGACGACATCCTTCTGACCATGATCCAGCAGCGCGGCGACGTGGAACGCGTCTCGAGCCGCAACATGCGGCTGCCGCTTCAGATTCGTCCCGGAGGCAAGGCCGGTCTCGCCAATCTTGACGGCGGCGATCTGGGCCGCGGCTCGGGAACCACGTACGACGTGGCGCAAGTCAGCCCGGTATTTTTCCGCCACGCGGTGGAAATCACGAAACTCGTCGAGTATTCGACCAACGCGCCGGAAAAAGCGATCGAAAATGCCGCCAAGTGCGAAGTGAAAAACGCGATGGGCCAATTCCGCTCGTTTCTCGACAAGGTGATGCAGACGAATGGCAACGGCGTGCTCGGCACCGTCGGATCGATCGTGACCACGGGGCTTCCCTCCGGCGTGGGAGCGCAGATCAACATGGCGAATCCCCCCGGCGCGCAGCTCTTCTATTACAACCAGACGATCCAGTTTTACGATCCCACGCTCACGACGAATCGCAACGTCGCTGCCGGCGTCACGTCGAACGTGCTGCTCGTCGACCCGTTCAACAAATTCATTCAGATCGACACGCTGCCCACGGGAACTTCCGTCGGCGACGCGGTGGTGCACGATGGACTCGCGGGCGCTCAGCCGGTTTCGCTTTTCGGCGTGCCGTATCATCAGACGAACGCCACAACCGGCACGTGGTTGAATTTGAACCGCGCCACGTATCCGGTCGAACTCGCGACGCCGCACGTTGCGGGCAATAACGCCGCGATCACGCCGGGCGTGGTGCGTCTCGCCATCAACAAAGTCCGGAAAGCGCTGGGCACAAATCAAATCGGCAAGCTCGTCGCGTACACCGCGCTCGAACAGGAAAACGCGTGGGAGCAGCTCGGCATTTCCATTTCGCAAATCATCAAGGAAGGCGCGGGCGGGCGCGCCAGCGATCTCGACTTGCTCTTCATGGGTGAGCTGACGATGGCGGGCGTGCCGATTAAATCGTCCATCAACGCGAATCAGGCGCGCATCGATTTTCTCGATCTTTCCCATTGGGGACGAGCGGTGATGCAGGAGATTGATTTTTACGATGTGGGCGGCCAAACCGTTTTCCCGATTTACGGGACCTCGGGCGGCCTCGCTGCGGCGTATATCTTCTACTTCATCACCGGCTTCCAGGTGTGGAACGAGTCGCCTCGCAGCGGCGCGTACGTCGATTCCCTCGCCATCCCCACCGGCTACTAAACCCTCAGCCCTGCGGGAACAAAGCACGCGTAAGGGCGAGGCGTTCAGCCTCGCCCGCGCGAGTCTAAAGGCCCGCGCCTACAAATCCGCCGGCCAAACCGCATAGCTCGAATCGCCACGCATGATTCATATTCTTCGAGAGACGCATGACGCGCCCGTGTCGCTGCAACTGCGGCTCGCGCGCGCGGGAGGCTTCAACCGCTGCAGCGAAGCGAATTTTCGCGTGGCGTGGGGATGGTCGCGGCTCGCGTGGATCGGTGGCAAATGGACGGACACGGACGCAAGCGGCAACGTCACGCGCGAAATCATCGAGCTGCGCGAGCTGCCAAAATATTTCCCCTTTGACCGCTGGCACATCGAGCGCTGGATGTCGCCGGAATCCTACGGCTGGCCGGAACTGTGGTATTCGCAAACCATCGAGCGCGAGGACGGCATTGTGATTCCGGCGCTGGGGCCGTATCCGCGGCGCGGCGAATACGAGCACTGCTTCACGATGCAAGGCGCGCGCGGAGAATTCATTCCGCTTTCACCGAACGCGTGCGAAGCGATTGTGCGCGCCGTGGAATTGGCGCGCGCGCGTCCCAGGCAAGAGCATCGCGCGCGCGAGTGGGAATCCCACGCGGACGCCGTGCTCGATGACGCGGGCCGCGCGTTTCACGGCGTGCCGTTTGCCGCACTGACGTAACGTTTGCAGATTCAGCAGTCCGCGCGGAAGCGCGCGCATTTCCACAACTTGAAAGGAACATCAATGGCCACAATGATTCGCGAAATACGAGGCAACGAAGGCGATGCAACTGCGCGCGACAACTCAGCGACGATTGCGTCCGTCTCCGATCAGCTCGATTCGACGCATACGGTTCAGGTGTTCGCTCCCGTCGTGAATTTCATTCCTGCCGGAACGCTGAGCAACAACGAGGTGTACGCCTACGAGAACGCTTTCGCTCCCTATGACGCGTCCTGCGTTGTGGGAACGCTCTGCGGATTGGCCACCGAACCGATGACAGGAAATGATTTTGCGACGCTTTCCGCGAATCCCGCGCAAAGCGGCGTGTTCCGCCTCGCGGACGGCGACGCCATCGCCTGGCGGAATCATGCCAATACAGGCGACGTCACGCTTTCGAAAAACACGAGCGACCAACTGGTTGCGCCGCCGTTCGCTTCGCCCACCTTGTTCGCGCCCATCATTGACTCGGCGTCCGGTGCGAGCGGCCTGACCTATCGTAACAGCGGCTCGACGGTGTGGACCACGAACGCGAGCGCTTCGGCGCTGAGCTACAACTTCAACGCGCATCTCGGCGAGACGACGATGAAGCTCGCGCCGTTCGGCGGCCAATCCTACGCGGGCGTGCTCGATAATTACGGCATGGCCGCGGGATTCGTGCCCGTGACGGAATCGGGCGGATCCATGGCGTTCGACGCGGGATTGGGAAACACGTTTGAAGTGACGCTGAACGCCAACGTGAGCACCACGAATCTAATCAACGCGCAGCCCGGCCAGTGGCTGCACTTCATTATTTGCCAGCCCTCTTCGGGCGGCCCGTTCACGTTCAATTGGCCTGGCAACGTGCGCGGCGGCATGACCATCGGCGCCACGGCAGGGAAGTGCAGCGCGCAAAGTTTCGTCTTCGACGGTACCAGCGCGTTTGCCACGTCCACCGGCGTGGCCAACGAGTAGCTCGCCGCGCCCGCGCAAAGCGATCGCCGGCGGCCCGGCCAGAAAAACGCGTAAGCAAATTCTCGCCGCTCGCCATTAACAACCACTGCTTTCGGATGCGCACCCATGCCCGTAGTTTCCACAAGCGCGTACGATCAAGCCGAAGACGCGCTGAATCTAACGCGCTCGATTATGAATGACGCGGCGGGCGCGGTGTTTTCAGACGCCGTGCTGATGCCGTTTCTGAATTCCGCGTATCGCGAATTGCAGCGCCAGCTCGCGGAATCCGGCGTCTCGGTGCTCACCGGCCAGGACGACATCGATTTGCCGCTCACCAACGGGCTGACGAACACGGAGATCAGCGACGTGACCACGCCGCAGCTCCCCACGGATTTGCTTGCGCCGCAGCAGGTTTGGGAGCAAGCCACCGGATCGAGCGACATGTTCATTCCCATGGAAAAAATCACGTCGGGCTTGCCGAATTTCCAGCCGGGACGCTAGCTGCGAATGTGGGAATGGCGCGAGGATACGATTCAACTTCTTGGCGCGACGCAGGAGATCACCGTTCGCATTCGCTACGAAAAAAGCCTGCCCGCGCTCGTGCTGGGAACGGACCCGGTGCAAATTCGCTCATCCTCCGACGCGCTCGCGTACCTGACCGCGGCGATGGCGGCGCGTTCGCGCGGCGCGCGGGCTCTCGCCGAAGACATGTCCGGCGGGGCGCAGGAGGCCATCAACAAATTGATCGAGAGATACGTTCGGCCGGAGCAATTCAAAGGGCGCAGGCGCAAACCGTACGGCTATCGCCGCCTGGTGATTTACCTTTAGGCGGACGCGCGCGCGGCTGGCGTGCGCGAAGAAAACGCGCCGCGCGGAATGAATCGCAGCGACGCGTGGAAATGCGGAGGCCAGGCTTCGTTCGTCGTCGGCCGCTTTATTCGACGTTCAGTGTGAGCGTGATGGCGCGCGAGGCATTTTGCGCGGTCGCGGAGAAATCGATTGTGTAGATGCCGACCGGCGTTTCGTTGGGGTTGACCGCCGAAGAGCCGCCAGAGCAGCCCGCAACGGCCAGCGCGGCAATCACCGCGCAAAACACGAATGCGAAACGCGCACGGGCCCGCGCGCTCGGCGAATCGAATACGAGGCCCGCGATGCGCCGCGATCTCGCGCGGCGAAAAATCACCAGCAGCAGCGCCGCCATCATCGCCGCCAGAATCGCCAAAAATGCGATGGGCCTTCCGTCACGCGGGAAATTCGGCGGAACGCCGGGAAGCATCCGTGCCGTTGCCGTTGCGTTTGGGCCGCCCGTCGTGATGGTCACGGTGAATGGCGCGGGCTGCCCGGCGGTCACGTTCACGGTTGCGGGGCTGGCCGAACAGGTGAGCGTATCGTTCGCCAGTTGCACGGGGCAGGCGAGCGTGACCACGCCGCTGAAGGTGTTGTCCGGCGTGATCTGCAAGTTGAAAACTCCCGAATTGCCGGGGACCACGTTTACCGAAGTCGAGGAACTCGATGCCGCGGTCACTTCGAAATCGTCTCCCGTGCCGGAGACCTGCGCCGTCTGCGGACTCGAAGGATCCGCGTCGACCACTTGAAGCGCGGCCGAGCGCGCGCCGCTGGCTTGCGGCACGAACACCACATTGATTTGGCATGAGCCGCCGGCGGGAACTTGCGGCACGCAATTATTTGTCTGCGTGAAATCATTGGGATTCGTGCCCGTGAAACTCAAATCCGTGGTCGAAAGTGAGAGCGCGTTCGCGGAGCTGTTTGTAAACGTGAATACTTGAGCGGGAGTTGTGCCGCCGGTCGGCTCCGCGCCGAAATCAAATTGCGCGGGCGATATCGTGACGGATGCGGTGCTGGCAGGCGCGGCAAGGCCTGCAAATTCCACCACGCGATGATTGCCGCGATCCGCGACGAAGAGATTGCCTTTCCGGTCAATCGCCAGCGCGCCGGGAGAATTCAGATTCGCCGCCGGCGCGGCGTGAGTCAGCATTCCCGATTTTGCCGATACGCGCAGAATCGCGTTCGCTCCCGTGTCCGCGATGAATAAGTTTCCGGCGCCATCCACGGCGATTCCTTCTGGAGCGGCGATGGCCGCTTTCGGAGCGGAAACCGGCGACGGGAAATTCGCGGAATTGCCGCTGGGAAACGCGCCCGACCCGGCAAACACATTGACGCCGCCCGTGGCCAGGCCGATTACAAAAATGCGATTGGACGCGGGCGAAGCGACGTAGAGTTGGCCGCGCGCCGAATCCACGGCCACGGCGGCCGCGTCGAGCACGTGCGCGAGGTAGGTGAACTTTCCCGCTCCGGAGTGCAGCGCGAGGACGCGATAATGGCCGCGATCCGCCACGTAAAGATTCCGCGCTGCGTCAATCGCCAGGCCCGCAGGCTCGAACAGATCCAGATTGCTCGTGCTCGAGAGCGCGGCATTCTTCGCCGCCGAAGCGGGCACGATCGTGACGCGGCCGGTTGACATGTCGAGGAAGCGAATAAGGTTTTGGCCGCGATTCGCGAGAAATACGTGGCCGAGGGGCGTTACGGCAATGCCCGACGGATCTTCTCCCGGAACCGCGGTGCAATTCGAAAAAATGGTGACGCCGATTTTCCCCGCGCCGGAGGCATTTCCCGGCGAATGGAGAGCCGGGCGGGTCACGCATTGCGCTGGCGCGGGAGTTGTCTCGAGGGAAATATAGAGACTTCCGGCGGCGTCCGCCGCGAGGCCGCGCACACCGGCGTATTGCGGGCCCGATGCGATAACGACGGGCGCGATCGCCGTAGCCGTTCCCGGCGCAGCGGCTGGCTGCGCTTTCGCGGAGTTTGAAATCATGCTCAAAACCCAGATTAGCGTCGCGAACAGCGCGAGCACCGTTAGGACACGGCGCAAAATTCCCCCCCAATAGTGCGGATTAAGATCCCACATTATGCAAAGTCCAAAATCATAACACATGGATGCTGAAACGTTGCATGACGAAGCGCCGCGTCCCACATGCGATGACGGTGCAAGGATTGGGGTTGCATCGCGCGCCCGCCGACGCAGAGGCGATACAGCGGCATTCCGGGGCGTGGCGGCAGGGGTAAAACGCGCCGCTGGCAGGCAAGTTCGAGCGCAAATCGAAAACAGTTTGGAGGAAAAATATGGCACTCGCATTTACTTTGGTGGATTCCTGGGATGACGGAAGGCGCATTCACGTCGCGGGCACGGTGGCCGCGTCGGGAAGCTACACGACGGGCGGCGACACGCTCGACCTGAGCGGCATCGGCGCGCTCGGCGTCCCCACGACCAAGCCGCCGATTCAGGGCACGGCGTGGATGGACGGGCTCGCGGGCTACGATTACGTTTTCTCGCCCGGCGCGGCGATCAATGCGAACACGGTGAAAATGTTCCAGCAGGCCAGCGGCGCGGGCGCGTTCCTGCCGCGATTTCCGGCGACACGATCACGTTCTACGGCATCTTTCCGCGGCTGCAGTAGCCGCACGCTGCTCTTTTTGGGCACATCGGCCGGACGCGCGCTTTTGGCATCATGGCGCGCGGGCGGTATACTGGTCACAGGCCAAAAGGGAGCCGTCGAATGCTGAATTATTTCGTCAACGTGTATTGGGCGCATCCGGTGGCGATTACCGCCGCTGCGATCGCTGTCATCATTGTTCTCGTGTGGATGACGGGAAGCGGATCGCGGCAGCGTTTTATCGTGGTGAAGCGCACGAAGGAAACCGAGACTCTTGCGCGCGACGTCAGCCGCATCGCCAGCGCGCTCGAGAGAATCGCCAAGCAGCGCGAAATTCCCACCGATTACGTGGGGCGTCCGATTCCTCCGGGATGGGAAGAAACGATTTCGTCAGGCGTACCGCTGGAAGACGATTCCGAAACAGGGGAAGTGTTGGCGGGAGATTCCGCCGCAATGAAAGGCGTTCCGGCCGCGCAGATTGCGGAACCGCGCAAGGTCGTGACGCCGACCCCCGCGCCCATTGCCAATCCGCTCAGCGGCACCGCGACCCTCCTCGGCGGAAAGAAAAAACTCGATTTGCCGAACCCGCTCTACCGCCCAAAGTAACGTTGCTTAGAGACGCAGAGTGCTTTTATCGTCCTCGCGTTTCGGCGAACGCCGAAGCAGCAAGCGAACAAGCGAGAGCATGATGAGAAGAATCATCACGCCAGCCGCGAAGACGACCGCCGCACGCACCGGCTGCATGCCGGAATCACGCCACAGGCGCGAGAACGCGGAAGCTTCCGAAGGAATAAGCAACAAGAAAATCAGCAGTCTGCTTCTGCGGCGCTGCCAACGCGCGGGCAACGAGAATTGACTCTTGCCTTGATGGTCGAGCTGGGCCGCCATCCAGAACGCTCGACTTTGCCGGAGGCCTCCATGCTCCATAGATTATCACCGAATTCCAGGAATCAGACATGAGCGCAGCGATTCCGCAATGAACAAGGGATGTCATAGGGATCAAGCCCATTTCGGGCAGGATAGGCGGTTTCTGGTTGTTGCGTGGATTCGTAGGTGATTCGCATGACTTTTCGCGAGAGAAAAAGGGGCGGCAGCGCCATGGGGAAAAGGCTGCGGCAAGAAGTTCCTCACGCTCAGTTTTTCAACAGCCGCCAAAGCCGCCTCGTGGCTCCCGCGACACGCGTACACTTTTCCCGCGCTGACAACGACGGCGCACGACGCGGCTCGCATCATCCGCTCGCTTCCGAAGCGTCTCACAACGCAACAGGAAACCGTTGTGGCGCAAGCGCTCGCGGCAAAGTTCGGTCGCGAGCACGCATAATGCTGCCGCACCCGCCCCAGAATCTTCTGCTCGAAGCTATTCGTCGCTGTGTCGAGTTGCGAATCTCCGATTCGACGGTCGTCCGCGCAGGGAACTATCCTCCATGCAATGAATGAGTGAGACATCACGAGGAGGTGTCTATGAGCAAAGAGAGAGAACCAGCCTGCCTGCGCAGTCAGGCTTCGGGAGCCACAGAGGAACCCGCAGGGCGGCCGGAGAGGCTCCCGAAGAGCGGCGCGATGGCCGGGGCCGCTGGTCGGCAAAACGCAAGCTTCCAGCGGTTCTCCGGCTGCCGCGCGGCGAAGACCTCGAAACACTTTCCCGTGAGTTGGGCGTGACTGCGGCAACGCTTTCCGGCTGGCGGGAGCAGTTCCTGGACGGCGGTGCGGCCAACTTGAGAGCGCGGGAAGCCGAGGTCGAGAACGAGGAGACCCAGCGGCTGAAAGCGCTGGTGGCCGGTCTGAGCATGAGCAACGAACCGCCCGAGAAGATTCACTGCCTGGAGGCCGGACGCCCTTTGGTCTGGCGGAGGCGCCGAAGCCGTGAGCCGCGCCGCTGCAAGCGGGCTTAAATGCCCTTGCTGCACTTGCCCGAGGCACTCCCGCCAACATGTGTACTCGCTCCGGTCCCGCTCCCGCTGCCTCGACGAATTGCACAATGCCGTTGACAAGCACGCGGGGCGAGGGTAATGTTTCCACTATCTTCTGCTAATGCATATTATGTATAGATACGGATAGAGTGGGAGCGTAAGTAGCATTACGGCTGCCGCATTCCTTCAGCATTCCTCCGGCCACTAAATAGGTGACAAGCCGGGATACCAGCGAGAGCGGAAGATATGTCGGTTCGGCGGAATAACCGCATGAGGCGTGCCTGCAGCAGAGTTCCTATCATTTGTAAGGCCATCTTATAACTGGATTTGAGGCAGCACGGTATGCTGGCATGTGCGGATGGACTATCCAGGGTGAGAGTCGGAACTTTGGCCGGTTTTGCATCACGGTCGTTCGTGCCTCCGAACGAACTGAAGCCGCGACGCACAGAACTTTCGACGTTCCTTAACAATCTCCTAAGTTAGGCGGCTGCTTAGAGGGCAGCGGTTAGCCTAACGAGCCAGTTCAAAGCGGATGATTTGCTCCAACATCAGCTGGTTGCCGCCGACCAAAGGACGGCCATTGATGAACAGTGTTGGGGTGCTGTCAACGCCGAGGGCTTTGCCTTCGGCCATGTCCGCGAGCACGTGGTTTTTGGCCTCGGGCGCGACCATGCAGGCGTGGAAAGCGTCGGGCTGAAGACCGGCAGCAGCCGCGAAGCGTGTGACTTCGTCCCAAGCGTTGTCGGCCGTGATGGCGTCCTGATTGTCGAACAACGCATCGTGAACCTTCCAGAACGCCGCGGGAGAGGCTTGAAACGCGCAGCGAGCAGCGATGGCAGCGGTCATGGCCCAAGGATGGATCTGGGTTAGAGGAAAGCTCTTGAAAACAAACCGGACCTGAGGGAATTCGGGCTGGACCGTTTTGAGGATGGTATAGAGCTCGCGGCAATGGGGACACTCGAAGTCGCTGAACTGGACTACCGTGACTTTGGCTTTGGAGGGTCCTTGCGAGGGCGAATCGGATAGATTTAATTTGGCGCGATTGGCGGCAAATGGGTCGGTGGAAAGGTCGCGAATTTCACCGCGAACCATGTAGTGTCCGTCCTTCGTGACGTAGACGGTGCCTTTGTCCGTGTGCCCTTGATACGTCACCTGGACAGGAATTTTGTACAGATTCGATATGGGGGACGGCGTGGCAGGGTCGAGTTTCACCTGATATTCAGGTCCCCACGCGAAAAGCACGCGAAGGTAGGACTCGACTTTGCTGAGGAGCTGCGCGTCGTTGGCGGGAGCGGTGGTTGGAGCGGGCGCGGGCTTTGTTTGTGCTGCTGCGGATAGAGCAATCACGAGAACGAGAAAAAGTGCGCGTCTGAACATTGCTTAGCTACCCCTCCGAATAGATTGCAGGCAGATTTCGATCTGGAACTCAGTTCCCTTTCGCGTTTCAGGATAGACCACATCGCTCTTATGAGGAAGTTTTTGATGGGGTGATTTGGCCCGGGAAAATGCGTTTTGCGATCTGCCGCTCGCGCCCTGGGCCAGCCGGCGGCGCGAAGACCTGTGGAAGGTGAAAGCGATGTTGCATGAGCAGATTGACCGGCTCGATCAAGCCGTGGCCGAAGCGGCGGAAAAAAATAAAAGAGCTCGGTTGCTGATGACCCAGCCGGGCGTGGGGCCGGTGACTTCTCTGGCATTCGTACTGACGTTGGGAGATGTGACGCGTTTTCCGCGCGGCAAACAGGTGGCCAGTTATCTGGGGCTGATTCCGAGGGAGTACAGTTCGGGCGGACATCAACGGCTGGGGTCGGTCAGTAAGCAGGGGAACCGGTTTATGAGAATGCTGCTGGTCGAAGCCGTACAGATGGCGGTGCGCTGCGATCCGCAGATGAGGAACGAATATTTGCACCGATGCCACAGCAAGCCGAAAGGAGTGGCGAAAGCGGCGGCGGCCAGGAAATTGGCGATTCGACTCTACTGGATGCTGAGGACGAATACGGGCTATCCAGAGGTCGTTCGTGTCGAGAGCAGCTCGCGGGTGCCGGTGGTCAGCGCCAGCCTGCCTTAGGCAGGCCCGCTAGACCGAAGCGTTGATTGGGCGCTCTCGCCCCGATGCAAATCGGGGTTCGGATAGAAGAATCATGGTCGTAGTTTAGGCCGTATCGATGGTTGGCGGAACGATTGGATATCCAAGCCGTTGAAAGCTGATTCACCGTGAGAGTTTCAGAGCTTGCCTGCGGCAAGCAGGCTTCGGTCCTCCACCCCTCTGAGATCGCAGCGGTGCTCAACAGCATTGCGCCGGAAAAGTGTCTCTTGACAATGCCTTCGCTCTTATCGAGGAGCACCCGCAAAGGCCAAATCGTAAAGCGTGGGCCGTCCGCCTGCTCGTCGGAATGACACCCCGTGGACTGCTGCGAGTGAGGGCGTCAGGGGAGGAATTTGTTGGCGAGGGGGAAGCGGCGGCCGACGCTGAATGCCTTCGACGTGATTTTCAGCCCCGGCGGCGCCTGCTTGCGCTTGTATTCGCTGCGGTCAACCAGCCGCGCAACGTCACGAACGAGTTCAAGGGCAAAGCCGTAATGGCTCGATATTTCCTCGGGGCTTCGCAAATCCTCGACGTACGCTTTCAAGATGCGATCGAGAACGTCGTAAGGAGGCAGGGAATCCTGATCCGTTTGGTTGGGCCTTAACTCGGCCGAAGGAGGTTTGGTCAGAGTCGCCTCTGGAATCACTTCCCTTTCGCGATTCACCAGGCGCGCCAGCTCGTAGACCATGACTTTGGGGACATCAGAAATCACGGCGAGGCCGCCGGCCATGTCGCCATAGAGCGTGCAATAGCCCACGGCCATCTCGGATTTGTTTCCCGTGCTGAGCACCATCGATCCGAATTTGTTCGAGAGAGCCATCAACAGGTTTCCGCGGGCGCGCGCCTGGATATTTTCTTCCCAGACTTCGTTCTTCTGCTCGCGATTGGCGTCGTCCTTCCGCTCGCCGAAAACAGAAGCTAACGTTTGACGGTAGCTGCGGAATACATCGCTGATCGACAGTACGAGATGTTGAACGCCGAGATTTTTGGCGAGCTGCTTCGCGTCGCGCAAGCTGCCCTCGGAGGAATAGGGGCCCGGCATGCTGACGCCCAGAACATTTTGCGGCCCGACAGCGGCCACGGCGATGGCGGCGACGACAGCCGAATCCACGCCACCACTTAACCCAATGACGACCTGGCGAAAGCCGCATTTATAGACATAGTCGCGCGTGCCGCAGACGAGCGCGTCATAGGCGGCTTCGAGTTCGTCCTTGGGCTGCGAGCGGATGTCGCCTGCGCCGGCGGAGACGTCAAAGAAAACAATGTCCTCCTGAAACGAATGCGCCTGCGCCGCAAGGCGTCCATCGGCATTGAACGCCAGACTGGAGCCGTCGAATACCAGGCTGTCATTTCCGCCGACCTGATTGACGTAAACGACGGGCACTTTGTGGTGGCGTGCGAGCGCTTGAAGGATATCCATACGGAGACTGCGCTTGTCGAGATTGTAAGGCGACGCGGAGATATTGATGAGTACGGTAGTTCCCTTCCCGACGAGTTCGGCGACCGGATCGCGATCGTACAGGCGCTGGGCCCAAAACATTTTGTCGTTCCAGCCGTCCTCGCAAATTGTAATGCCCAATTGCTGCTTATCGAAAACGAAATTCGACTGCGAGCGAGCCGGCTGAAAATACCGCGACTCGTCGAAGACGTCGTACGTCGGGAGAAGCATCTTGCGCTGCTCGAAGGCGACATTCCCGTCCGCGAGGAGCGCCGCGCAGTTCGCGGCGGGCTTGCCAGTGGCATCCTGAGCCTTGCCGACGTAACCGACAATGGCGGGCATGGGCATGCGTGCAGCGAGGCGCTTGAGTTCCTTTAGATTGGTCTCGAGGAACGAGGGCCGCTCGACGAGATCCTGCGGCGGGTAACCGCAGAGGCAAAGTTCCGAAAAAACGGCGAGATGCGCGCCGCGGGATTTCGCTTCGCTGGCCATTTCGAGCATGCGGGCTGCATTGCCGGCAAAATCACCCACGGTCGGATTGAACTGGGCTAAGGCTATCTTCATCGAGAAGGATCAGAATACGGAGGCTGAGGGGAATTTGCAAACGCGAGGAGCGCTCACACGGCGTGGTATGAGGCAAAGCAGATTCCTCGCCGGATGCTGATCGCATCCTCGCTCGGAATGCCGACGAAAGGCGGCGTCGAGCCGCCGCACTCCAAAAGGGGCTCAATTCACGAACTGTTTCTTTTTGTGTTCTAGTTGCTGAAGAAGCAGCTCGGCCTTGTCCCGTACTTCACTTCGGCGGCTGCTTTCAGGGCGGATTGGATCCTCTTGGAGAGGTGTCGCTTCGTCGCGGCTCGCAGAAATGGATTGCTCTCGAGAACGGCGCGGGTCGGAGTTCCCTTTCAATACCGTTAAGAAACTCTCCCCACATCCGTTTCCACTCTGTCGTGGCCATGTAAACGAACGAACCTTACCACACCAACTAAAAAGACGCGGGGACGATGATCCCCGCGCCGTTGAAATATTTTGCGTGCAGCGAATTAAACGCTGAAGGAGCTGCCGCAACCGCAGGTGCTTTTCACGTTGGGGTTGTTGAACTTAAAGCCTGAACCTTCGATGGACTCGATGTAGTCGATGGATATGCCGTCGAGGTACATCTCGCTCATCTGGTCAACGAGGACCTTCAGACCGTCAAATTCGTAGATATTGTCGCTGGTCTCGTTCACCTGGCTCTCGAAAGCCATGTGATAACTAAATCCGGAGCAACCGCCGCCGACGACGGCCACGCGCAAACCCGTTGGGGCGGGATTCTGCTGCGCGATGATTTCCTTGACCTTCGTTACGGCAACTGGCGTAAGAGCAATCATTTCCAATGTCCTCCCCATCAGGGAATATTCCGACGTTTCAACGACCAAGGCCATTATAGCAAACTTTGGGATGCCGTGCGGGCTGACTTCGAGTTGGTTTCCGCGCAACGTCTTGTCGAACCGGGGTTGTAGGTTGTGGTGGCTTCTCCTAAAATGGCTAACTTACGATGAAACATACAATTACGTTGATCCCTGGAGACGGCATCGGGCCGGAAGTCTCGCGCGCCGTGCAGCAAATCATTGCCGCAGCGGGCGTGGACGTTGAATGGGAGGAAATGCCCGCGCGCGCGGACGTCGAGCGAAGCGGGGCGGACTACCTTCACAGCGGAATGATCGAATCGATCCGGCGGAATAAAGTGGCGCTGAAAGGGCCGCTGGAGACGGGCATTATTGGCGGGGCGCGGAGCATCAACGTCGGGCTGCGGCAGGAACTCGATTTGTACTCGAACCTGCGGCCTGTAAGAAATTTGGAGGGTGTAAAGGCGCTGCGCTCGGACGTAGACCTGGTGCTGGTGCGCGAGAATACCGAAGATCTTTACGCGGGAGTGGAGCACACGGTCGTTCCCGGCGTGGTCGAAAGCCTTAAAATCATCACGGAACGCGCTTCGACGCGAATCGCGCAGTTCGGATTCGAATACGCGCGCAAACGCGGCCGCAAAAAAATTCACGCCATTCATAAAGCCAATATCATGAAGCTTTCCGACGGGCTGTTCCTTTCGTCCGTGCGGAAAGTCGCCAGCAAATATCCAGACATCGAATATCGCGAATTGATCGTCGACAATGCCTGCATGCAGATCGTGATGAATCCCACGCAGTTCGATATTCTGCTGCTGACGAATCTTTACGGCGACATCATGAGCGATCTGGCCGCAGGGCTGGTGGGCGGGCTAGGAGTGGTCCCGAGCGGGAATCTGGGAGACACCATGGCGCTGTTCGAGGCCGTTCACGGGACAGCGCCGGATATCGCCGGCAAAGGAATCGCGAATCCGACGGCGCTGCTGCTGAGCGCGATTATGATGCTCGAGCACATCGGCGAGACTGGCGCCGCGGGGCGGATCGACCGCGCGCTGCGCAGCGTATATCGCGAAGGGAAGACGGTTACACGGGACGTGGGCGGCAGCGCCACGACGGCGGAATTTACACGCGCGATTATCGCGGCGTTGTAGAGGCGGCAGGCGCGCTGGCGCGAGCGCGAATTTCCTGCATCGTTAAACGCGCTTGCTCCGCAATCTGCTGTGGAAGGTCGCCCGCCCCTCGCGCGTAGGGCGCGATCGCCGCAAGATCCGCGGGAGTCCCAATCAAGTAAAGAGCGCGCAGCGCTTCCCACACCACATCGTCGGCGGGAAAAATCGAGGCAATGGGCTGGCCGGCGGAAACGTCCGCGCCGTTAGGGGCGAGCCATCGGTCGATCGCTCCCGGAACCTCCGACCGCACTTCCCTTTTTCCGCCCGGCGCGTCCACGACCGCGATGAGCGTGTTCGGGTTCACGGTTTGCCCCGGCTTGAGGCGCGTCTGCAAACGTCCTGCCGCGGGCGAATCGATGACGCTCGCCTTCAGCATCGACACAATCACGGCGTGGCCGGCGGCGTCGTGAAAGCGGACGAGACCCAGCGCGGCGTTGCGCTGAACCATGAGGTCCGGATCGTTGAGCAGCCGAAGCAACGCGGAGTGAAAGGCGGCGGAAGTGTTGTCCTGGCCCATCACCCAGGCGACCATCGTGCGGATTGCGGGTCGGGGATTCGAGGCGAGCGCGACGACTTGGGGATAAAACTGCTTTACCGTGGGATCCTGGCGAATGATGCGGTCGGCCACCGCCGACAGGCCGTGCTGGACGTCGCGCGGACTCTGCGTGTCGACGAGCGCATGCGCGAGCTGCGGGTCCGAGAGCGGCTGGCCAAACCACGTGGCGCGCCACAGCAGGAAAGGCATCAGAACAAACGCCAGCGTAACCCCGAGAATGATGTACGTCCATCGCGCGCCGAGCGGCTTTCGTGGCGCGGCGGGATTGCCGACGCCATTCGCCGGTGGCGCGTTCTCGCTTCCCTGCTTCGCGGACAATTGTTCGTCCGTCATATATGTGCCATGGCGCCAAGCAGCGCGTGCACCGATGACGCGGAAGCTGGCGCGACATACACAATATAAAGCAGCCAGTAGATTACAACTCCCGTGACGGAGACGTAGAGCCAAATCGGAAACGTCCAGCGCGCGATGGTTCTGTGGCTCTCAAAACGGCCGCGCAACGCAAAATAGAGCGTGGTGACGACCAACGGAAGAATTGCCACGGCGAGTATCGTATGCGTGGTGAGAATCGTGAAATAAACCGGGCGCACCCAGCCATGGCCTTGAAAATAAATTATTCCGGCGTGCAGATGGAAATAAATATAGGACGTGAGAAAAATCGCGGAACAACACACCGCGGAAAGCATGCACGTCTTATGCAGGAGAATTTTCCGCTTACGAATAAACGAATAGCCCGCGACGAGGAATACAGCGCTGGCGGTGTTCAGGCAAGCGTTCAGGCGAGGAAGCGACGAGACGGAAAGCGACAGCATTTTGGCGGAAAGCGCTTATTTTCCGGCCCCTCCACGCGGTGACTCGTCCGAGCGGCGGCGGCCGCCGAGCAGGCCGCGCTGCCTGGCGAGCAGAAAAAGCTGAAGAGAAAATATGCCCGCCATCATCAGGCAAATGAGCAGGAGCAGAAGGCCATCGATGCCGCTGACCAGCAATCCGCTGGCAATATCCCAGATGATGCCGAGCACGGATAGGATCACGATGAGAACCGCGAATATGGCGACTTCAATCATAGGGCATCTCGCAGAATCGTATTTGTTACCTCACCACTTTGTCGAACATGAGCAAGCCGAACAGCAAGGGAATGTGCACGACGGTCGAGTGCATCAGCCACTTGGCGCGAAGATTCGTCCGCGAGCGCGCAGCCCACAGGCAAACCTGCACCAGCAGAATGCCAATCATCAAAGCACCGAAAAAGTACCGAAGCCCCGCGAGTCCCGTAACCGACGGAAGCAGGCTGACGGGCAGAAGCGCGGCCGCCGCGAAGATAATTTGGCCGAAGGTCGCGGAGCCGTTCCGATCCGTCACGGGAAGCATGCGGATTCCCGCGCGGGCATAGTCCTCACGATACATCCAGGCGATGGCGTGAAAATGCGGGAACTGCCACAGAAACAGAATCGCGAAGAGCAGCCAAGCGCCTCCGTGCAGCGAGCCCCGGGCCGCGGCCCATCCGATGAGCGGTGGTATCGCTCCCGGAATCGCGCCGATGGCCGTGGCCAGCGTGGTGCGCGTCTTGAGCGGGGTGTACACGCCGAGATACAGCGCGGCGGTGAGCAAAGCCAACACACACGCAAGCCAATTGGTGAGCAGCGCCAGATACACGCTGCCGAGCACGAGCAATCCCGCGCCAAACGCGAGCGCCTCGGACGGGCGCAAGACGCCGATCGGCAAAGGCCGCAAACTGGTGCGGCGCATTTTCGCGTCGCTGGCCCGCTCGATATACTGATTAAGCGCGGCCGTGCCTCCGGCGACGAGCATGGTGCCGAAAACCGCGTGGAACATCGCGAGTACGTTAACCGGCCCGGTGGATCCGAGGTAGAAGCCCGCCAGGGTGGTCAAAACGACGAGGAAGGTGACATCCGGCTTGACGAGAGCCACGCAGGCGAACGCACGAGACAACGATCCGGCCGCTACGGGAACCGGTGTGGCGCCCGTGGAGCTCATCGCGCAAGCCTCATGACAGCACCTTCTCCGCAGGAGATTCGAGACGCGCCGCGTGAACGGGCGTGAGGATGCGATAGCAAGCGAGCATCAGGATGATGCTGGCGGCGAACGTCAGCGCACCGACAGCGACGTGCGCCACGGTGATCGCGACGTAGGACGGCGTGGGCTGCACAGCGTCACGCGCGGCCAAGACGGCCCAATAAGCAAGGCCGCCGAGGACGAGCTGAAGGCCGAGCAGAATTTCGAGGTAGCGAGCAGCGCGGCGCAAGTCTTTCACTGCACGGAAACGACGGCTGACGGCGAGGACGGTCCAGAAGACCATTCCCGTGACGATGACCGCGCCAATGATGTGCGGGATGATGCCAAATGCGTTGTGACGAAACGCGGCGCCCAAGACAATCTGGAGCAAAATCAGCACCGAAGTCCAAGCCGTGAGGGTACGCAAGCTGGGCGAGCCGCGGTCTTCGACTTGCGGCAAGGGGCTCAACCACCAGCGGCTGGTAAACACCGCAAGGCTGATTACCGTAACAAAGAAGAGCTCAGCGAGCGTCGCATGGGCCGACGAAATTGACGGCGGCAAGAGAAATAGCACCGTGATGCCGCCGAGAATGCCCTGTGCGATTACCAGGCCCAAAGCCGACCAGGCCACAGTTCGCACCCACGGACGCGATTCCTTGCGCCAAATCCAGACGGCCAGAATGATGGTGAGTATGCCGACGAATGTGGCGATCATGCGATGGCCGTGCTCATACATGATTCCGCCCACCATGGGAGGCAGAAGCGAGCCGTAGGAAAGCGGCCAATCGGGTACGGAGAGTCCTGCATCGTTGCTGGTGACCAGCGCGCCGGCAATCAGCAGCAGGAACGTGCAACCGGCCGTGAAAACGGCGAAACGATGAACCGCGCGATTCCCTTCATCTCTCAAAACTCAAATCCTCTTTGCCGGACCGAAAATAAAAAACGCCCGAACGATCCCCACGTGTTTGCGGACCAGCACAGATTTTCGGACGCAGGGATTACCGGCAAGAGGCTTCGCTCGTTTCCGAGCGAAGCCCGAGCCGGCACGAACAGCGAAAGAGTCTCCGCTACGTCTGCCTACGATGATGCCTTGAACGTGAAGTCCGTGGTTTTCGATTCCTTTGGCCCGATCGTTACCGTCTGGTCGAGCACGCCGTATTTCTCCTGCCACGCTTCAATCGTGTACGTTCCGGGAGGCAGATTCTTCAGGTCGAATTTGCCGTCTTTGGACGTCACGGCGTAATACGGATTGGCCAGCACGGCAATGTATCCCTGCATCCACGGGTGAACGTTGCACTTGACCGGAATGGCGACCTCGGGCCGCGCGAAACTCTCGAGAATGGGAGGAGCGTTGGGCGGCTGCGATTTATTCCACTGGCGATTATCGGCCGGGGTGGGGTGAATGTTGTGCGTGGTGTCGTCGCTGTTCACCACTTTAAGCTGCTGTCCGGCCATCAGTGCCAGGACATGCGGGGCGTACATGCACCCCTTCTGATCGAGAGTCACGGATTCGGCCGGCGTGGGGAACGAATAGTCTTCGGCGCCGGATTTGACGTAGATGACAACGTTCGCGAGAGTTCCGCCCGCGCCCGTAACCACCTCTTCCGGAAAGACCGGCTTCGGGTTGGCCTTGGTGCAGTAGGGATCCGCGCTCATGTTGATGGGGCGGAATTTTGGCGGCGCTCCGTCCAGCTTCACTACACCGCTGATTGATCCGACCGTGGACATATCCACGGTCTTTGTCGCCGCGGAGGCTGCGGCAGGTTGCTCCTGCCCGCTTTCCTGACTCTGCTTCTTGCTGCATCCGCTTACCACAACCGCAAGCGCGGCGGCGGCCGTCCAGCAAATCCATTTCCTATTCATGGTGAAATTATTCCTCCTAAAGTTAAAATTCGCCCGAGAATCCCGGCATGCGGCCTGTCCGCACGTCTACTTGACTAGGATATTACTTTTTGGCTCCAGAGGTACCTGATTTCGGCGCGGTAGGGGTGCGGCCGGAAAGCGCGGCCTGCTCCTGCGGCGTCAATTGAAACAGGTAACGCACGAGCAGATTGGCCTCATCGCCCGTATACTGATGAGCAATCGCGGGCAGCGGGCCGTTGAATACCCACCGCCCGTTCTGCCGGACGAACAGCCCAGAAGGCATAGCCGTGCCCGGAATGATGGTTGCGGGCTCGGTGATCCACCGCTCGGTCCAGGGAGCGCGCAAGCGCTGGCCCGCCAGGAGGAAATTCGGAGCGGTAGCGTTCTTATCGTGAGCCGGGTTGCCCGTGGCATGACACTTCAAGCAGGGAGCCGCAGGGCTCGTGAAGATGCTGCGCGCCACGGCCTCCTCTTCACCGGTCAACGGCGCAAGTTTCTCCGGAATGTACGGCTGCTGTTGCGATGACAGTGCGCCGAAGAACAGCACCAGCTTGCGAATTTCGTCATCAGACAGGAAAAAGGTCGGCATGCGGAGCTTTAAGTACGTGCGGACGCCGTTGCGATCCGTATCCGTCGTGCTGAGCGCCGGATTCGCCAGGAAGCGTTTCAGCCACTCCGGGTTGACGCGGGCGCCTTCGCTGGTCAGCACGGGCGGCAAATTGATGGCATTGTCGCCCTGATACATCGTCAGACCCATGAGGACGCTCTTCTGGCCGATGTCGATTTGATGGCAGCCCATGCAATTATATTTGGTGACGATCCACCAGCCCTGCTGGATATATTTGCGCTGATCCGTTGGATTGTACTGGTAGCTCGGCGGGAGCGTGGATACCGTGCTGCCCAGCAGGAAAGAACTGAGCGCATTGAGCTGCTGATGGTCGATGTTCGGCTTCGGCATGCGCAGCCGGTCGAGCGGATTCGGCTTGTACTTTCCCTCGTCGAAAATCGCTGGATTCGCGAGCTTCTCGTCGAAGAAGCCTTTCAGGTCATACCACGAGCCGCGCGGGTTTTTCTGGCCGTCCGGTAAAATCCCATCCTGAGCCTTGGTGTAGAGAAGGGCGAAATCGAAACGTCCGATTGGCTTGCTGCCCTCCGTCGTGAGGTCCGTGCCGATGCGCGCGGCGTCTTCCAACCCAGTGATTTCGTGGCAATCAGCGCAACCATAATGCTCGACGAGGGATTTCCCCTTGGCGAAGAGATTCGGATCGTTGATGTAGGTCGCCTCGTCATAATGCGCGTTCGCATCCTTCTGGGTCATCAAGAAGCTGGCAATGTCGCGCGCTTCTTCCCAACTCAGGCGGAAGTCGGGCATGACGGTCTGTTGCTCGACGACGAGTTCGTGGCCATCGTTCGGGCAGCGAGAGTGATTGATGCCGAAGACGAACGGCAGGCCATGCTTGGCGTAGTCCTTAGGACCCAGGTCGCGGTGTTCGTACGGGCAATAGGGCCGCGTGCGAACCCGGGGATTATGAATCCAGCGGACCAAATAATCGTAATTGTCCTTTTCGCCGACGCGGCTTAAATTCGCCGCAAAATCGCCGCCCACTTTTTGCGCGCCTTCTCCGATGGAATGGCACGCCAGGCACCCAACGGAATAGAACAGGTCCTTTCCCTTGGCAACGTCTCCGGCTGGCTGCTTGTCGAGAGCCGGCCCCTTAAGTCCCTGCTGCCAAATAAACGCCGAGATGGCCTGAATCTCATCGGGCTGCAAGCGGAACTGCGGCATGCTCGTGGTGGGATCGAATTGCCATGTGTGTCCCAGCCAATAGGGGATCCAGTTGGGGTTGAGCTTCATCCGGACTTCCTTCAGATCCGGCCCCACACGTTTCACTTCTTGCTGGAGGCTGTGGCTCAATTCGTCGAGCTGCTCGACGCGGGCGTCAATTTTGCTAACGCGAACGGTGAGATTCGTCGCCTCGGCGTACAACTTCTGCGCGCTGGCGTTATCCGGCGCCTGATCGCCGGCTTTGTTGAGCTGAGGAATTTTCTCGTTGTCCGCCGCCTTCGTTTTCTCGAGACTGGCAATCTCGCGAACGGTGTCCTCGAGCTTCTGGCTTTGATCATCGAAGCCCGCGTAGTTATGGCAGCCAATACAACCCCGTTGGCGATAAAGAATCTTCGCTTCGTTGAGCACCGGGGCGGCCTCGGTCCGCGCGTCCAAGGCATGGCACTGCTGGCAGCCCGCATCGTAATTTTCAGGGTAATAGAGCGGCCACAGCCAGTGCTCGTAGCGGCCGTGAGCTTGTTTCACGCTGGTGAGGGCGCGACCGTTTCCGCCATGGCAGGGCGAGCATCCAAATTTGTCCAGCGGATGCCAGAGGAGAAGCTGCGGGTCTGGATGGCTCGAAAATGGCGCGTTGTTGTTTTTTTGCAGGCCCAGATCGGCCTTCGTCAGTTTGAAGCCCGCAGGGACGTACGTGGGATTCATGCCCACGTGGCAGGATTGGCAGCGGTCCGTAAGCCCGACGCCGCCAACGTCGTTGATCTGAGTGCCCGGAGGATTGACGTTGATTTGCAGCAGGGAGACGTCCATCGACTGGACCGTCTTGAGCAATCCATTCAATTGCGATGAATTTAGACCAGGCAGCTTGTCGCCCGCGTATTTTGCCATCGCGGCTTGCGCGTCCTTCACCGGCTTATCCGCGATGCCTTCTTTTGCGGTGAGCTGCGCCTTCGCGCTGAGCAAATCATTGAACATATCATTGAGCTGGTGGTAATTCATTCCGCGGGTGACGGTTTTTCCGTCCGCCTGGGGCCAATCGACTTTGTACGTTCTCGCCTCGGCTTCCTGCACATCTTTCAACTTGCTCTGCTTCTCATGCCGGTAGGAGGGCGTATTGGGAACGACTTCGTAATCGTAGATCAGCGAACCGACAAGGCTGCGGTCCGTTTGAAACGATTGCAGCATGGCGGCGCGCTGCGCGTCGACCAGCGCAATCTGTCTTTGGATCTCCGCGTCTTTCGGCTTGGCTGCCACTTCGGCTTGCTGAAGATCCGCCGCAAGTTTTTGATACTCGGGCGCCGAGTCGACCGTTTTTTCGGCCGCCTCGCGAGCGCGAATCTGCTTTTTCAGGTACTTCGAGTAAGACGCGGCAAACCGGTGCTGATACGCGCGCCAGGGCTGCAAAATGACGAATTCCTTGAACAGCGACGCGGTGACGCACAGCAACAGCACGAGCATCGCGATCAAGATCACGTTCGCGTAGGACCGGCTTTTTATCGGATCATCGGGCGGAAGCTCAGGCAAACGCGATCTCCTTCAAAAGTATCGTGCCAACCTCAGGGGTTAAAACCCCTGAGGTTTTGGGCCTTTTCGGCACGGCTGAAGCCGTGCCCTGACGGAGATGGAGGCGCGGCAGCTCTCGAAAACGAAGACTCGGCGCTTCGCGCCGACGGGCGGGGATTAACCCCGCCCCTACGAAGGCAAAGGCACACAGGCTAAAGCCTGTGCCACTTAGGCTAGTCAACAGAGCGAGATGGCTACTCAACGCTAGATACTGAACCACGGCGTCTCCCAGATGTACTTAATGCGGAACACGAGCCGCAGGAAAATTGTCACCGGCAAGAACAGCATGGTGATCAGGAGAATGTACATCGTGACCGTTTGCAGGAGGCTCATCTTCCGGTAAATCTTGCGGCTATACTCCGTCCGCATGCAAATCCAGTGAATAAACAGGACGGCCACAACGCCATAGACAATCATCGGGATAATTCCGAATAAGCCGCGAGCGATGATCGTCGCCTCCGGCCTCCAGGTCACCGGCAAAATGTGCGACAGCCAGCTTCCGTTGATGCCGAATATCTGGTCGAGGTTCCGGTTTACGTTGAACTCCACTCTGTCCGGGTCCCATGTTTGCGTGGGCCAATACCACATGAAACCAGGTCCGCGAATGAACGTTCCGATGGAGACGAGCACCAGCCAGATGGCTTCAAAGCCAATCAGATAGGTCCAGATCGCAAAGCGGCGCTGTTTGTATGTGTAGTAGCCGTTTCCCAGCGGATTCGCGTCGATAAACGGGATGGCCATCAGTCCGACGATAATCAGAGTGGGGATAACTACGCCGGCGATCCAGGGATCGAAGTACTCGAGCATTTCCTGAAGGCCCAGAAAATACCACGGAGCCTTGGCCGGATTCATCGTGACGCTGGCGTTCGCGGGCTCCTCGAGCGGCGCGTTCATGGTCAGCGCCCAGATCATCAGGATTATGGTGATGATGATGGCGGCAAGCAGCTCTTTGCGCATGAGGAACGGATTCGTGTGCAGTTCGCGTTCCCATCGCGAGTTGTAAGGATACGTGGTGCGGTGGTGCGTGCGCGCCAGTTCTGGATCCGCTTCGAGCTGGGCGATCAAACGGTCATTGGCCAGGGCATTGTGGAACGCATACCACGTAAAAAACGGCACGAGCACGAGCATCGCGACAATAGGGATATTGTCCGGAGTGGAAACGATTATCCAGAGCTGGTGCCAATTACCGAGCATTGCTGTTAGTCAACCCCGCTCCTTGCGTGCGCTCAAACCCCTGCGCCGCAGAATGCCAGCACAATGCGAACTCTACGCCTTGGTTTCCGATTCCAGCATGACGGGCGACGGCCCGGAAATTCCGCCGTCCTTCCGGACGCGCCAGAAGTGCACACCCATGAAAATCGCGGCGATCAACGGAATCGCGATGCAGTGCCAAATGTAGGCGCGAAGCAGGGCGTTGGCGTCCACGATCGAGCCACCCAGCAATCCGAAGCGTACGTCGTTGTACGCCGTCATGCCTAACTGTGGGCCGAATGGCCCCTGACTGCCGAGCAAGGGCGTCGCGCGGGCCATATTCGTTCCGACGGTCACGGCCCAGAAGCCCAGTTGATCGTCCGGAAGCAAATAGCCGGTGAACGAGAGGAGCAACGTCAAGACCATCAGCAGCACGCCGACGCACCAATTGAACTCTCGCGGCCGCTTGTAGGATCCGGACATAAATACGCGGAACATATGCAGCCATACAGCCATGATCATCAAGTGCGCGGCCCAGCGATGCATGTTCCGCAGCAGGCGGCCAAAGGGAACGTCGTTCTCGAGATACAGAATGTCGCGGAATGCCTGAATTTTCGTTGGGTGATAATAAAACATCAGCATCACGCCGGTGAACACCAGCACGATGAACAGATAGAACGTGATGCCGCCCATGCCCCAGGTGTAACCGTAACGCGTCGCGTCGCGATTGACCTTGGCGGGATGTATGTGGAGGAAAAAATTGTTGAGCGTCGAAAGCGCGCGGTTGCGCGGCTCGTCGTTGTGCTTAATTCGGAAAATCGAGCGATAGAGCTGAGTCTCTTCCGGCTTCTTCAGCTCTTTCGCCTGCTCGCGAGCCTTGATCTTCAGTACTTCGCCGAGATCGCGCGTCTTGTCCTTTATTGCTTCCAGAACGCCCGGCTTGCGACCGTTCGCCCCGCCATCATCCGCCATCAGGGAAACCTCTTTGTCTTCGCGTATCGTAAATAAACAGCTAAGTGTTGATAAATGCGCCCGGGTCGTTGAACTGATTCGTTCCGGCCGCCGGGTCCATGATGTACCGCTGGCTCGTATCCACGACAAGCTGATTCGATGGATCGAGAATGATGTGGCAGCGATCCATCGGGCGCGGCGCCGGGCCCGCGAAGTTCACGCCCTCGCTGTCGTACTCGCTTCCATGGCATGGGCAGTGAAATATGTTTTGCGATTGAATCCAGTCGGGCGTGCATCCGAGGTGCGTGCACTGCGCGAAAATAACGAAAAGGCGCCCCGGCTCGCGCACCACCCAGCAGCGCTCTGATTGCAGGAACCGCTGGTCGACCCCCAGCCCGTAATCCGACACATACCCAGCCGCAAAAACCGTGGGAGGCTCAAACAATGCGCGAGGAAAGAAATAGCGCAAAAACATCAGAAGATTCACGCCCAGGTAGCCGCCGATGCACGTCCAGATGAGCCTGCGCCGGGTCCGATTCACCTCTTCAGGAGGATTTGGCGAATTCGAGTTCGCAAGACTTGGCGGCGTTACAGGAGCGCCGTGTTTCTCGGCAGTCTTCGGGTCTACATGTTCCGGCATCGGGATAGATAATTTCGCTTGCTCGAAATATGAAAATGAATTCTATGATGCGTGTTTCAAACATACTTTTATATGCTGCACCGCAAGCGGTGTCAAGCGGTCTCGCGCATAAAATTGCGCGGGTGTTGCGTCACGATATGCCGGGCAGGCCGCTCGCCTGCCGCACCAAATCCGCGAGCGCCCGCACGAAGGCCGGAGAATCGTCGAGTGCCGCGGTCATATAGAACTCCTCGACTCCCAGCGCCTCCGCTTCTTCGCGCGCTTCGATATTAATTTCATGCAGCGTCTCGATATGTTCGGTCACGAAGGAAATCGGAATCACCAGCATGCGCCGCACGCCGCTCTTCGCGAGCGTCTCGATGGTCTGAGTGAGCGAGGGTTCGAGCCATTTCTGCCTGCCGACGCGGCTCTGGTAGCACAAAATCCTGGGATTTTTCCAGCCGCCCTGCTCCCGCACGAGTCGAACCGTTGTCTCGATCTGCTTCGGATACGGATCGCCCTTGTCGACCAAGCTCATCGGCAACCCGTGCGCGCTGAAAACCAGATGCACTTCTTCCCGGCGCGCCAACGGCTGCAGCGCCTCGTTGACCCTCTCGACGATCGCCGAAATATACAAAGGATGCTCGTGAAAATCGTTCACCATGCGAACGGGCGTTCCGTCGCTGCGATAGAGCCGCTGCCATTCTTTCAAGCTGCTTCCCGTCGTGGCAAACGAATAGTGCGGGTACAGTGGGAGGAGAATCAGTTGATCGAGCGCGATACCCTGAAGCTGCTTGATGGCCTCCTGCGTCAGCGGATGCCAATAGCGCATCGCGACAACCACGGTTGCGTCACAATAAGGCTCGAGCGCCGCGGCCAGCGCGCGCGCTTGGCGATTGGTCAGCTCAGAAATCGGCGAGCGGCCGCCGATCGCCGCGTAGTGCTCGCGCACGATTTCTGAACGCCGGTGGGCGATGAACCTGGCGAGGGGCTTGCGTGCAAGCCCCGCTCCCATGAAATTAATGATTTCGGGATCGCAAAAAAGATTGTAGAGGAACGGCTCGACCGCATCCAGGCTGTCCGGGCCGCCCAATTGGAACAATACAACGCCGAGTTTCTTGCGTGACTGCATCCGCGGACGGCTTTACGACTGGCGCAACTGGTCTTTCAATTGCGCGAGTTCTTTCTCGACCCGCGCCATCCGCCGGGCAATCGTGAAATCGTAGATGAAAAATATGGCCCAGACCGCGATATATGCCGCAAATAGACTTCCGAAATTTTCCATCGAGCATCTCCCGGTTACGAATCTCTGCTACGACTTCCCTGCCCCGGACACCCGCGCGTCCATACGCTCTTCGCCAGCCAAACGCAGCTCCTCCGCGGCATGCCGGAGCCGTTCCAGGTGATACCGCTGACGCAGCAGCAAAATCATCAAAAGGGTCATCACGCCGCAGCAGTACAGGAACACTTTCAGCATCGTGGGATCGAGACCTGAGCCCGGCCCGCCAAATATAACGGGTTGCGGATGCTGCGTCCTCCAGATGCGAATCGACAAGTAATCAAGCGGCACTCCGAGGAACACGAAAACTCCAAAAACCGCGGAGAAAACGGCGCGGCGCTCCGGATCAGCGATCAGTGTTCGCAGAATCAGGTAGGAGACATAGAGTATCCACAGAATGAGCGTCAGCGTCAGACGCATGTCCCAAACCCACCAAACGCCCCAGACGGGATGCGCCCAGATGGGGCCCGTGACGAGTACCACGCTCCAAAATGCGAGGCTTACCTCCGCAGCCGAGACCGCCAGCCAGTCCCATTGAGGATTGCGTTTCGCGAGATAGGCCACGTTCGCGGCAAACACAACGAGCGACGCTTCCATTGCCGCCCATCCACACGACGCGTGAAAGTAAAAAATCCGCTGGATGGCGTGCATCGTCGCTTCGTCGGGCGCGATGAACAGCGCGGCATATCCGGCAAAGAAGAGCAGCAGCGCCGTGACAATGTTCGCGATTCCGTAACGTTTCATGTCCCGCTTATTCCTCCAACAGATAATCGCACAGCAGCCACGAAGCCGTAAAAAATACCACATCGAAGGCGACAAGAACGGCCATCCACGTCCGGTCGAGCGCGGGGGAATCCGCGAATAATCCGGCGGTGGCCTCAACGGACGCAAACAGCAGCGGAATCAGCACCGGCAAAAGCAACAGCGGCAAAAGCAGCTCGCGCAACCGAGCCTGCGCCGCCAGCGCGGAAAAAACAGTCCCGACGACCACCATTCCAAATGTCCCCAGCAAAAGCACCAGGGCGAGCCGGCCGAGAAAGGCCAGCATGGAAACATCGTAGAGTATCGAAAACACGGGCAACAGAATCGCTTCCGTGACGCAAAGAAAGAGCAAATTCGCGAGTGTCTTTCCCAGGACAATCGCGAAGGAACTTGCCGGCGCCATTCGCAGCGCGTAAATCGTATCGTTCGCTTGCTCCTTGGCAAACGAGGAATTGAGCATCAACGATCCAGCGAAGAGCAGCGTGATCCAGATCAATCCCGGCCCAAAGCGCCGGGCTTCGGCGACGCTTGGCTCGAACGCGAAATTGAAGAGCACGACCACGATCACCGTGAAGACCACGGTGGTCTGCAAGAGTTCCCGCGTGCGCATTTCGGCGCGGACTTCCCTGCCGAAGACAATCGCGGCGGCGCGCGCAGTGCCCATTCAAGCCCCGGCCCGCAACTCTTCAAACAGCGGCTGCGGATTTCCGCCGGCGCCCGTGTCGCGCTCCACGCGTCCGGCGGAGATCGCCACGGCGCGCGTAAAAATCTCCAGCGACTCGTTGCGCGCATGAGTACTCATGATGATTGTGCGGCCTTCAGCGCGCAACCGCCGAAGCGTCTCCGAAAACCACAGCACTCCCTGATGGTCGAGCCCCGCCGCAGGCTCGTCCAGGAGCAAAAGGGCTGGTGAAGGCAGCAGCGCCCGCGCAATTGCGAGTCTTTGGCGCATCCCGCGCGAGAATGTGCGGACCAGGTTTTCCGCGCGCATGCCAAGGCCCACGGCGTCCAGTCCTTCAGCCGCGCGCTCCGCGGGACGGTCCATGTCATACAGCCGCGCAAAAAATTCCAGATTCTCCGACGCCGTCAGTTCGTCGTACGCGAGAATGCTGTGACCGACCATGCCAATCTGGCGCTTGATGGCGAGCCTATCCGCACCGGCCGCGCCGGTACCGGTAAATGTCAGCGTGCCCGACGTCGGCCGCGCCAGCAACGCCGCCATTTTGAGAAGCGTCGTTTTCCCCGAACCGTTCGGGCCCAGAAGCGCGACGCATTCACCGGGCGCTATGGACAAAGAGATCCGGCGAAGCGCGAAAAACGCGCCATAGCGTTTTTGGACTTGATCAAATGTGACGCCCAGGGAGGTTTTCTGGTGAGGAGTCGCCAAGGCGATGCGCTCAGCCCTTCACAAAATCGCGCAAAATCTTTTCGGTTCGCTGGTGTTCGCGCGCGTACTCTTCTTCGCTGATTGTTCCGGCTTGCCGCCGCAGTTCCAGGCGGAATAGCTTTTCTTTCAAGTCGTCGAGGCTGTGGCTCACTTCGCGCTCCACTTGCGCGACGCTGACGGCTGGCTTCCCGGGCGCGCGCTGAGGCTCGCGCGGGCCCTCGACGTTCTTATTCGGGGCGACGCTTGGGATGGCAGTGGAGGCGCTCTGGGGCGCGCCTGGAACAGCCGTCGCGGGGCGACGCCATAGGAAAATGATGCCGAGGAAAAACAACGCCGCGAAACCGGCCACTAAGATGTATTGCACATGATTGCCGAGGCGCGGCGGCAGTGTTGTCGTCGCCGCGGCGGCATCGCCCGAATCCGCATGTGAATTCACCGAGGGGTTTTGCGAATTATCCGCGGCGGCGGGCTCGGGCGCCGTACCGGAAACGGCGATCGTCACCGGCGCATTCGCAGCAATCGAATCGCGCGTATAGATATCGTATCCCTGCTCCGTGCCCGCCGGCGTGAATCCCGCGCTCGACACCTGCATTCCGGGCGGCACGACGAGCAGCATGCGCTGCACGTTATAGAGCGAGGCTGTGTGAATCGTTGTCTGGTTCGAAGCGTAGGGAAGCTGATAGGAAATTCGCACGCCGTTGTCGCCGGGGCGGAACGGCCAGTCCACGGCTTCGACGCCGTTGCCCTTGTCTATCGTGCCCTGGATCACGGGCATGCCCTCGGCGCCCCACGCGGAGACTTGATTGAGCTGTCCGCCGTCAGGAAGCTTGAACTGGAACGTTCCGTCCTTCAGGTAGTAGGCGACGGGCGGATGCGTTTGATTTTCGATTGTGTATTCCTCGCCCACGAGCAAATCGGAACCCTTGGGCTGCAGAATGATCGCGCGCGTGGTCACCGTGAAGGAATGCCTGTCCGTGGTTGGCTCATAGACCGTCACATTCGCCGTGACGTTCGCCGCATTCCCCGGCGGGATCGGCTGGTGGTAAAGAACGCCCTTATAGGGAACGCGCAACAGCATGGGCGCAGACCCGAGACCGTCATTCGTGATGGTGAAGTGTCCCGAGGCATCGGTTTTTGTGGTGGCCACTGGCTGCATGCCGCCTTGGAGTTGCAGCAAAATCACTTCGGCTCCGGGAACGGGCCGGTTGGTTGTGCCGTTCGTCACTGTGCCTGAGACTTTCCCCGCCGCCGCGGCGGAAATTGCGCAGCACAAAACCACGAGCGCGGCGAACACCGTGCGCCATGCGGCGCATTTGCACCGGCATGCTAATTTCCGAGATGCCTTCACCAAATTTGCCTCCGCTGTCATAGGGCGTTCGCTGATTATCCGCGCGGCTTTTCCGACATCGCCTGGCGAATGGCGGGCGTCGGCGCGCCTCCGGTCAGGCTATCCATATCCGCAATCACGCGCGCCGCTTCGATTTCCAGCGCGCGCTTCATTTCCTCGTAATCTTCCTCCGAAAATTTTCCAGCGCGATGCTCGAAACGCAAATCGCGCAGGTTTTCGTAAATCGCGTCGCGGCGTTCGAGCAATTGATCGAGGCGCGAGCGGTGCGGTGCAAAATCGGAAGCATCCAGTTTGATTGCAAAAACGAACCACAGGGTCGCGACGGTCGCGGCCACGCAACACAGCGCAATCACGAGAACTTGGCTAGTCATCCGCGTCACGTCCCATGCCGTCGCGCGCGCGAGCCAGCAATTCTGGCGAAACCGGCGGCCCGTCCGCAGCCGCCATCTTACGCCGCCAGCGCGCGACCACCATCCACACAAGAGCAATACCAAGGAGCGGCACAATCACAGGCATCAGCCACGCCCACAGATCAAAACCGTTCGTGGGAGGAGAAATCAATACGGTCGGCCCGTATTCCTGAACGAAACTTTGCAACACCAGATCGTCCGACTTGCCCTGCCCGACGCGCTCGTTCAGCTCCTTCAGTTCCGCCCGCGCCGTCTCGCATGGGCCGGAAAAAGCGCCGCCCATGTGATTGCATTTCAGGGCTGTGTCGTTGCAGCCTCCGCACATGCACATAATCTTGTTGCCGAGTTTTTTTGCGCCCGCGCCCGATTCCGGCGCCTGAGCTGAAATGGAGCTGGCCGAGAGAATAGCGAATGCAAAAACGAAAAGCGCGACGCTGCTTCGACGGATTGAATTCGTAATCATCTTCGTAGTCATCCTAATCATCGCCAGCGTGATGCGCAGGCGCGGGGGCCGCGAGCGGCTTAATCTGCGCGGGTTCCCTTGCGGCTTGCAGCACAATTTGCGGCTGGCGGTTCGGCAGCAGCGCCAGAATTGTGCCGAGGACGAGCACCAGACCGCCGAGCCAAATCCAGCGCACCAGCGGATTCAGATACGCGTGAATCACGGGATTATTATCCTGCGGGCTGCGCCCCGCATAGACCACGTAGAGATCGCTCGCGAGAGAAGAATGAAGCGCGACAACGGTTTGCGTAACCTGACTCGCCAGATACAAGCGGCGTTCTGGATAGAGCATCATCACCGAGCGGTTGCCCTTGAAGACTTCAATCGTGGCGCGCTCCGCGGTGTAGTTCTTATTCGACGTGGCGTCGAAATTCTGGCACACCAGCGTATAAGGCCCGATCGCCAGTTCGGAGCCGGGATGCATCTCCTTCTGAACATCGCGATTGAATGCCTGTCCCGAAATGCCGATAAAAATCAGCACGATACCGAAGTGAACGATGTAGCCGCCGTAGCGGCGCGTGTTGCGCATTGTTAGCTGGCCGACCGACGAAAAAATATTCGCGCCGCTGCGGGCCGAAAGAACGCGCGCGCCGCGGAAAAATTCCGAAAATATGGTCAGCGAGACAAAGACGCCGAGAATGAGGCAAACCAGAGCATAAAAATGGCGGTCGCCAAAGGCAAAAGCGATTGTGCCGACGACCAGGCCCGTTCCCAGCGGCCACGCAAAATTCCGCTTGAGGCTCGAGAACGACGTTCGCCGCCATGCCAGCAGCGGCCCCACGCCGGTCAAAAACAGCAAAAACAGCGCGATGGGAACGTTGACCTTATTAAAAAATGGCGGGCCCACCGTAATTTTGCTGCCTTCAATCCACTCGGAAAAGACTGGAAACAGCGTGCCCCAAAGCACCGCAAAACATGCCGCCAGAAGAATCAGGTTATTGAAGAGAAAGCTCGACTCGCGCGAGATAACGGAATCGAGCTGATTATCCGAGCGCAGGTAATCGCGGTTTTTCCAGTACGCGACAACGCACACCACGCAAATAATCGCCAGGAAGGTGACGAACCAGGAGCCAATCGACGATTGCGCGAACGCGTGAATCGAACTCACAACTCCCGACCGCGTGAGCAGCGTGCCGAGAATGCTCAGCATGAACGTGATGAAAACAAGCCAGACATTCCAGACGCGCATCATGCCGCGCTTCTCCTGCATCATCACCGAATGGAGAAACGCAGTTTCCGTAATCCAGGGCAACAGCGAGGCATTCTCCACCGGGTCCCACGCCCAGTAGCCGCCCCAGCCCAGCACGCGATACGCCCAGTGGCCGCCAAGCAGGATGCCGACGCCCAAAAACGCCCAGCCCACCATCGTCCATCGGCGGGCGATATGAATCCACTTTTCGCCCGGATACCGGCCGAGGAGCGCGGCGAGCGCAAACGCGAAGGGCACGGTGCATCCGGTATAGCCGAGGTACAGCATCGGCGGATGAATGACCATCTCACCGTACTGCAACAGCGGCGTCAGTCCGCTGCCATCGGCCAACGTGACAACGTGGGTGGCTCCAGAGGCTCCCACCGTTCCCACCAGCGCAAACGGGCTGGCGACGAAATTATTGAGCACCAGAAAAAATAGCTGGACGCCGGCGAGGATTGCGCCCACATACGGCATCAGTTCCGGATGCTTCTTGCGATTAACGAATAGGGCGATGAACGCGTAGATCGAAAGCAGCCAGCTCCAAAATAAGAGCGACCCTTCCTGCCCCGACCACAGCGCCGCAAACTTATAGAACGCCGGCAGCGCACGATTGCTGTGCTCCGCCACATACGCCATCGAAAAATTGTTTTGGAAGAAAAGTGCGACCAGGCATCCGACGCCTAGGGTGACGAGCGGAAACGTCGCCATCCCCGCATTTCGCGCGCTCTTGATGATCAGCGGCCGTTGCGTGCGTATGCCGATGATCCCGGCAACAAGCGCGTAGCCTGCCGCCAAGAGCGCCAGAATCAGTGCAAAGGAGCCAATGATATCCACGGACTTATCTCGCTCCCATCAACCGCGGCGGCCCGAAGTATTCGCACTTGTGAGTTGGCTAGTCGATTTTGATGGATAGGATGGACTCGCAGCGCCGCCCGGTTGCCCTGGGGTCGCTTGATACTTCGACGCGCATTTTGCCTGCACTTGTTCGGCGACGAAGCGGCCGTCCGGCATCAACTTCCCTTCCGCCAATGCCTGCGCGCCGCCTTTGAATGTATCCGGCAGCGGGGCGTCGCCCACATAACTGACCGGCAGCGTCTTGCCCTGTTCGGTCAGAACAAAATCGATGCGGCCCTGCAAATGCCGAATCGATCCCTGGACCACGTTGCCGCTGACGCGCATTCGTTGATCCCGCGCGGCTCCGTGAAGAGACGACAGCTCGGAAATCGTGTGGTAATACGATTTGCTCTGCGACGCTCCCACCCAGCCCAGCCACACCAATGTTCCCAATATGACGATGGCTCCTACCGAAAACTTCGTTCGGGCGCTCATTTGAAGACTCCCAAAGGTTCTATGTTATAACGGCGGAGTTTATCACATTCAGTGATGCGCGTCACAGAAGCCGGTGTCCTGCGAACAGGCGCGCTGGCGTTGATTTGCGCGCTGGGCGTGCTCAGGCGTTGTAGCCTGCATCATTGCGTGGCTGTGCTTTCGGCGAAACGCTGCGCAAAGTGCCGCGAAACCGCGCCATCGCCGAGGAATCGCCGCGGGCGGGAATTTCCAGCGGTTGGCCGTCGTGCAAGACCAATCTTTCGCCCAGTCCTGCTTCCCGAAACACGGCGACCCATGGAAGCAGCTCGTTTGAAAGAAGAACGATGCGCTTCGGCCTGTAGGAATGCTGCACGCGCCGCAAAACCGCTGGCGCCAGGCGCTCCGCCAAATCGGCCTCGGAGATGGCCGCATCTTCCAGCGCGCACTCGCAGCATCCCGCGAGAAAGCAGCCCGCGCGCTGAAATTCCGTGAGGAGCGTTTCTTCGTTTGCATCCGTGCCCGACGTGGCGTCACGGCCCACTGCGCCAGTCAGTGCATCGAAAAATGTGCGTTCGGAGGCGCTGCGTTCGTCGCGCGAAATCGCGGGCTTATAAAAATAATCCTCCAATCGCTTCGGAGGCGCTGCGTGCAAAAACAGCATGTCGATATGCACGGGCCGAAAGCGCGTGGCGAGTTCCAGGCGTTCAACGCGCCGGCGAAGGTGCTCGGGCGTGGCCACTACGCCGCAGCCATCGCACCGAATGTCTCGATTGGCAGGATTCACGGCAGCAAGGATCACACGCGGGAGCCGCGCCGGCAAGCGCTGGCTCGTTTACGCGCCCAGTTTGTTCTTCAGGCAGAAAAGCAGCTCGGGAGATAATTCCGTGACATTCATTCCAGCGGAAACCATGAATTTGCAGCTGAGGATTGGCTTGGGCTGATCCTCGTCGGGCAGTTGGCAGCTCACGCGGCAATACTGGCATTCCTGATTCCAGCAGAATCGCCCATAGGGAATGGTTTCCGGGCTGATGAACTGAAAGCATCGAAGCAGGGAATTCCGCTCGGGAACCAAAAAATTCTTCCCCAGGATCGTAATCTCCACCAGACGCTCGTACGGGCGAAAAATCTCCGACGTGGCCATGGCCCCCGTCCCGCCTTCTCTTTGAATTTGTTCCATGGCACTCACACTAAGCCAGGGAGCGGCGGCGGGCAACCTGCAGAATCCGCGAAGTGTCCAACTCGCAAACGTATCGGGCCAGGGGGAAAACTCTTCTATGCTCGAGCCAGACGGCGATATTCCAATTCCGAAGAGGCCGGCAACAGCACCCACAATGTGTAGATTCCCAGCGCCGTTCCAAAGGGAATGTTCCACAGAGAAAGCACTCCGGCGATAATTCCAACAACCCTTCCCCACGATTGTCTCTCGAGCAAACCCCACGCTGCGACAATCGCCAGCACGGCCTGAAACACCATGATCCCCGACGCAAACGCGATTCCGCCTATCACAAGCCTGTCCAATGGAGAGCCAGCGGCAAATCCGGGACCAAACTTGGACAATACGGAGGGAATCACCAGCCGGCTCACTGTCCAAAGCCATCCGAGGCTCAATATGCGCAGTATTCCGGAGATCAGCCACAGAATCCCCAGCGTGCGCAGATGCGAATTGACGCGGCTCGCTGGAACTCCCGGCGCGTACGCGGGCATTGCACCCGCAGGAGGAGCGGATGGATATGCCGCCGCCAACGCCCGTCCGCAATTACTGCAAAATCGCGCATCCGGCACGGCTTGTCCGCCACATCGATCGCAATACACGGCGTCACCTCCCAGCTCTCTCTGGCAGAACCTTCTGATACGAGATACGCGCGTTCGCTGTAAAAAGTTTCGGACGAGGCACTTACTTCGGGGTTGAAGCGTTAGGCGCGGCTGGTGAGAAGCAGGCTCCCATGCGGCGGAACTTCTCGTAGCGCTGTTCGAGCAGCTCCTTTTCGTTCAGCCGCGACACATCCTCGATTGCCTGCGCCAGCGCGTCGCCGAGCAGTTTTGCCGCGGCATCGTGATCGAGATGCGCGCCGCCTTCCGGCTCCGGTACAATTGTGTCGATCAGCTTCAGCTCGAGCAGGTCCGGCGCCGTCATCTTCAGCGCTTCGGCGGCCAGCTCAGCTTTCGCCGCATCGTGCCACATGATCGACGCGCACCCTTCCGGCGAGATCACCGAATACACAGCGTTCTCGAGCATCATCACGCGGTCGCCAATCGCGACGGCCAATGCACCGCCGGAGCCGCCTTCCCCTGTGATGGCCACGACAATCGGCACCGGAAGGCGGATCATTTCGCGCAGGTTTCTTGCAATAGCCTCGGCTTGGCCGCGCTCCTCCGCGTCGACACCGGGATACGCGCCCGGCGTATCGATGAAGACGAAAATGGGCCGGCGAAATTTTGACGCAAGCTCCATGGCGCGCAGCGCCTTGCGATACCCCTCCGGCTTGGCCTGCCCGAAATTGCGCGCCACGCGCTGCTTTGTGTCATGGCCCTTCTGATGGCCCACAATCATCACACGCTTGCCGTGAAATTCCGCCATTCCACAAACGATTGCGGGATCATCGGCATACGCGCGATCCCCGTGAATCTCGCTGAATCCTTCGAAAAGCCGCGGAATGAAGTCGAGCGTATACGGCCGCTGCGGATGCCGCGCAAGCTGCAAGCGCTGCCATGCGCTCATGTGGGAATAGAATTCGCGCTTAAGCTCAGAGATCTCTCGGCGCAGGCGTTCGAGCTCCTTCGCGGCCTTCTGATTGCCCGGAGCGAGAGGCGTCAATTGTTCGACGTCGTGTTCGAGATCGTCCAGTTCGTGTTTCCGACGTTTCGATTTCACACTGCCCCCAAAGATTTACCCGTGCAGGGCCGAACTAGTTGCGCAGCACGGCCACGGAATCCGCGCCGCAAATCTCCCGCAATCTCGCAAACACCTCCGGCGCCGGTTCGATTCCCTTCTCCGTATCGAGGGTCGCCATCGTTCCGTCGGCCGAGATCAAATCAAAAGCCACGCGGCAGCGCCCCGGCCGCTCCGTAAGAATCTTTTGCAACTCGTCCAGCGTGCCCGTATCCACGGCCCGCAGATCGACGCGCACGCGCATCAAACTCGGCCCGCGATCCGCGATCTTATCGAGCAAGCGGACCTCGGCGGCCACGAATCTCGTTCCGGCTTCCTCGACGTTGACGCGTCCGCGAATCAGAAGCGGCGTTGCCGGGCGCAGCAAGTGCTCAAATTTCTGGAATGCCTCGGGGAACACCAGGACCTCCACGCCGCCGGTGCGATCTTGCACGCTGCAAATCGCCCACCGCGCGCCTCTCTTCGACCGCATCGCGCGCGTCTGCGTGATGATGCCCGCGATCGCCAGCTCTTCTCCATTGTGCCGTGCTTCCATCGCTCCCAGCTCCACCGTGCCCATTTCCCTCAGGCGTCCGGCGTATTTGTCCAGCGGATGGCCGGAAACGTAAAAACCGAGGACCGAATGCTCGCCCGAAAGCTGCTGGTCTTCCGACCAATCCTCAGCTTGCGGCAGAATGTTCTGCGCTTCGTCGATGCTCATACCGCCTGAACCTGGACGGAACAAGCCGTGCTGTCCCACGGTGCGCTGGTGATCCATTTTCTGCCCATGATTCATCGCGCCTTCAATGGCCGCCCACAATCGCGCCCGCGGCGCATGGAAACAATCCATCGCTCCCGCCTTCACCAGACTCTCGAGAACCCGCCGATTCAAAAACCGAGGCTCAATCGCGGAGCAGAATCCGTAAATGTTCAGGAAATCTCCGCGCGTGCCGCGCGCCTCGCAGATCGCCTTCGCCGTATTCTCTCCGACGTTTTTAATCGCCGCCAAGCCAAAACGAATATCCTCGCCGACTGGGGTGAAGTACAAACTGCTCTGGTGAACATCCGGGGGCAGAACGCGAATTCCCATTCCGCGCGCCTCGTTGATGTATTTCACCACCTTTTCCGTATTTCCCGCTTCCGACGTCAGCAGCGCCGCCGTAAACTCCACCGGGAAGTGCGCCTTCAAATAGGCCGTCTGATACGCCAGCAGCGCATAGGCGCACGAGTGCGACTTGTTGAAGCCATACCCGGCGAATTCCGCCATCAGGTCGAATATCTTTTCAGCTTTTTTTGCCGGCACTTTTCGCGTCGCGCAGCCCGCCAAAAACTTTTCACGCTGCGCCGCCATTTCCTCGCGCTTCTTCTTCCCCATCGCGCGCCGCAAGATATCGGCTTCGCCGAGCGAAAATCCCGCGAGCCGGTTGGCGATCTGCATCACCTGTTCCTGATACAGGATGACGCCATACGTCTCCGACAGAATTGCCTCGAGCGCCGGAAGATCGTACGTCACTTTCTTTTTTCCGTGCTTGCGTGCGATGAAATCGTCGATCATGCCGCCTTGAATCGGACCGGGGCGGTATAGCGCATTGAGCGCCGTCAAGTCCTCCAAACGCGCCGGCTGGTAGCGCCGCAAGATCTCGCGCATGCCGTGGGATTCAAACTGAAAGATGCCCGACGTATCCGCCCGGCTAAAAATCCCGTACGTCTCCTTGTCGTCCAGCGGGAACTCGGCGAGCTGGATGCCGACGCCGCGGTTTTGCTGAATCAGTCGGACGGCGTCATCGAGCACCGTCAGGGTGGTCAGGCCCAGGAAATCCATTTTGAGCAGCCCGATTCGCTCGAGTGCATTCATGTCGTACTGCGTGGTGATTTCATCGCGCGACGAGCGATACAGCGGCACAATCTCCGCGAGCGGTTGCGGCGATATCACCACGCCGGCCGCGTGCGTTGACGCGTGGCGCGCGAGCCCTTCCAACCGCAGAGCTACTTCCACGACTTCTCGGACCCGGTCATCCTTGTCGCGCGCGGCGGCCAGCGGCGAACCTTCTTTCAACGCGTCTTCGAGCGATATGTTGAGCTGATTCGGGATCAGCTTCGCGAGCCGGTCGACTTCGCCGTAGGGCATGTCCAGCGCGCGTCCCACATCCTTGAGCGCCGCCTTCGCCGCCATCGTCCCGAACGTAATGATTTGAGCAACGCTCTTCTCGCCATATTTCCGGCGAACGTAATCGATCACTTCACTGCGCCGCCGCATACAGAAATCGATATCGATATCCGGCATCGAGATGCGTTCTGGATTCAGAAATCTCTCGAACAGCAGGTCATATTGCAAAGGGTCCACGTCCGTGATGCGCAAGGAATAACTCACGAGGCTTCCTGCTGCGGAACCGCGCCCCGGTCCGACCGGAACGTTTTGCGCGCGCGCGTAGCGGATAAAATCCCAGACAATCAAGAAGTAGCCCGAGAAACGCATCTGCTTGATCATCTCGATCTCGTCCGACAGCCGTTGCTCATACACGGCTATGGGGTGCCGCAGGCGGTTCTCTTTCGCGAGGCGCTCGAGCTGCGGCGCGCGTTCCGCGAATCCTTCGCGCACCACACGCTCGAAATACGAATCTGTCGTCGTCCCTTCCGGAACCTGAAATACGGGAAAGGGATTCTGGACGGGCTCGATTTTCACCTGGCAGCGTTCGGCGATCGCCACGGTGCGCAGCAGCGCGTCCGGCAATTCGCCAAACACCTGCGCCATCTCCGCCGCAGTTTTGAAATAAAATTGGTCCGTCGCGAAGCGCATACGGTTCGTGTCGCTCATCGTCTTGCCGGTCTGAATGCAGAGCAGCACTTCCTGCGCGTGAGCGTCCGAGCGCGTCAAATAATGGCAGTCGTTCGTCGCTACGAGGGGAATCCCCGTCTCCTGGGCGAGCCGCACCACACCCTGATTCACTCGCTTGTCGACGTCGAGCCCCTGATCCTGTATTTCGAGGAAGAAATTCTGCTTCCCGAAGATGTCCTGCAGGCGGTAGGCCGAGGCGCGCGCCTGGTCGTGCCGCTCTTCCAATACGTGTTCGGTCACCTCGCCGCGCAGACATGCGGAGAGCGCAATCAGCCCGCGGCTGTGTTTCGCCAGCAATTCGTGATCGATGCGAGGCTTGTAATAAAATCCGTCGAGAAAGCCCGTCGAGACGAGTTGAATCAGGTTCCGATAGCCTTCGTTGTTTTCACAGAGCAGCACCAGGTGATTCGACCGCTCCGCGTCCGCGCCTCGATTTTTGTGGCTATCGGGAGCGACGTAGACTTCGCATCCAATAATCGGCTTGACGCCGCAGATGGTCGCCTGATGAAAGAAATTTGCGGCCGCGAAAAGGTTGCCGTGATCCGTCACCGCCACGGCCGGCATCTTCCGGCGCGCGGCTTCCGCTGTCAGCTCGCCAATTTCGCAAGCGCCATCCAACAGAGAGTAGTCCGTGTGGAGATGTAGGTGGACAAAGTCTGCGGAGTCCATGCTGGATTGTATTTTAGACTGATGCCGCGGATTTAGCTACGGCTGAACCAAATGTCCGGCCCGATTGTTTCGCGCGCACAGGAAAATAAAATTCACAACCGCGCCAGAATTGTCAGCGTCGCGCGCGTTCTTTCGATTTTGCCGCGGTCTTGCTATGTTTTGCGGCCGCCTTGCGGCGCGGCGCGGCCGGCGAAGCCTTTACGGGTGCTGATTTTGCTCGCGCGTCGGAAGCAGCCTTGCGATCCTCCTTTGTCTCGTCCGAGGAGGGGCTTGCCGCTGCGCCCCCCTTGGCCTCCGACGCCTTCGCCGCACGCTTTGCTCCCGCAGCCTCGAGCGCGCTGCCCCGCTTCTTTTTCTCTTCCTTCAATTTCTTCTTCGGCTCGTCCTTGATTCCGGCGAATTGTCGCAAGCGTTTGGTAATTTCCTCTGGAGTTCGTCCCTTTCCTCGCAACTGTAGATCGAAAATCTGTTCGAGAACCTTATCGAATTTTGGCCCGCGCGGAACGCCCAGGCTGTCCAGCTCCGCCGTGGGCAGGCTCAAACGAAGCGGCCGCCATTTGTGGAGATAGTTTCGGATCTTGCTTGCTGCCTTCGCATTGCGAAACTCCGCATCCATGAACGCCAGCAGTTCCGTGGGTGTTTTCGAGATCATCTCGTAGGCGTCCCGCGGCATTTTTGTCTTGCTGCCGCGAAGAGTCAGCAGCAGTTTCTTCGCCTCGTCCGGCAAATGCAGCACCTTGGCCGCCTCGGCCGCCGGAATGTCCAGCCTGTTTAGCGCCGGCCCCATCCGCGGGCCGAGTTTGCGAAAGGTGTAATACACCACGGGAATGGTGTGCCGCACGCGAAACCCCGCCGCCACGAATCCCTCGCGCGCTTTGGCCAGTCTCGCCAAGCCGTCGTAGTCCGGCCGCTTCCGCTGCAATTTCGGATGGACAACGCTCAACAGATTCTTGGACTCCCACAGCTTCAAAATCGCCGTGGGATTTTCCTCGCGGCCCACATCCATCACCTCTTTGCCGATTTCGCGGCTGTCTATGCTCTCATGCAAGCCTCGGTCAATGGCAAGATCGAACCATTCCTGTGTGCGGGACTCCATGGCAAACCCCATGCGCGCGCAAAAACGCAACGCGCGCAGTAAGCGTATCGGCTGATTCGTGAAGGCGTGTATGGAAAGCGCGCGCACCTCGCGGCGTTCCAAATCTGCCAGCCCGTTCGTCGGATCAAGCAGCAATCCGCGCGACGCGGGATTCAGGGAAATCGCCACCGCATTGATCGCAAAATCGCGCCTCCGCAAGTCTTCCATCACGGTCGACCAGCGGATTTCGGGCTTGGCGCCCGGGCGCGCGTAGACGTCGTCGCGCGCCGCGGAAATCGAGCCATCCACGTCACCCGCGAAAATCAATTCGTACTGGCGCAAACGATCATCCTCGACCACCGCGCGCGCGCCGCCCTTCTCCAATTCGCGAACCATGCGCGCGGGATTTCCTTCGAGCGTAAAATCTAGATCCCGCAACGGCATGCCGGAGATCAAATCCCGCACCGCTCCGCCCGTTAAATACACGTTTGAGTCCTGCGCGCGCGCCAATTCCTGCACGCGCAGGAGCGCCGCACGCTGCTCTGGAGATAGCCGGCTTTCCAGCAAATACATGTAGTCAGGCATGGATGATTCCGCCTCCGAACTGCGGGCTGCGGCCTCGGGCCGTGTCCGCTGGTCATTCCGCGGCTTTCAGGCGCGGGGGTGATGCTGCTTATAGACCTCTTTCAGCCGCTCTTTCACGACGTGGGTGTAAATTTGCGTCGTCGAAATATCCGCATGGCCGAGCATGAGCTGGACCGAGCGCAGATCCGCACCGCGCTCCAGAAGGTGAGTCGCAAAACTATGACGCAGCATGTGGGGTTTCAGTTTCAGCCGCAGCCCCGCCTGCTTGCCATAATCCGCGAGTTTCTTCCAGAAACCGATCCGACCCATGCGTCCGCCAAATCGGTTCAGAAATACGTGCGGCGACGTCTTCCCCCGCAACAGCTGTTGCCGCGAACCTCGCACATACTCCTCGATCGCGGCAACGGCTGTTCGCCCCATGGGCACCAGTCTTTCCTTATTTCCCTTGCCGATGCATCGCAGGCAGCCGCTTTCCATTTGCAGGTCGCTTAGACGCAAATTCACCAATTCGGATACGCGCAGGCCCGTGGAATAAAGCACCTCGATCATTGCTTTATCGCGCATCCCGATCGCGCTGCCCGTATCCGGCTGCGCCAGCAAGCGATTAACCTCCTCGGCGCTCAAATGATTCGGCAGCCGCATACGGAACTTCGGCGTCTCCACGTTCGCTGCCGGGTCCTCGACAATCAAACCCTCGAATTGCGCGAACCGAAAAAAGTTCCGAAGGGATACAAGATGCCGAGCCACCGACCGGCTGTCCAATCCCGAACGACACAGGGTAGTCAAAAACTCGACGATGTCGTCGCGGTTGATTTGCTTCAAATTGCGGCCGCGCACTCCCGCAAACGCCTCGAACTTCTTCAGATCGCGCCCGTACGCAAGGATCGTGTTCTGCGATAGCCCCTTCTCAACCCGCAAATAATTCAGGAATGAGCGGATTAAGCCTTCCATGCGTCCACCCTTATGCTTTCCGTGCCGAAGGCGCTCGCACCAACCTTGGCGAAGGCTCGCATCTTCGGCATTATCCTCGTGAATTCTCTCAAGCCTTCATGCTCCTGCGCGGTCCGCGCGCCGCAGCACGCTCTGTAGCTCGCCGAGCTCTTCGCACCGCAACAGCCAGGCCAACCCAACGTACAACCCCGCGCCGCCTAGAATCACCGCGCTCAACAGACCGATCCGCGGAAGAATATGGGCATGCGAATCAAAATTCACAAACCTCAGAAATGCAACGCATCCGAGTCCCATCACAACCGCCGCTGCCGCGATTTTTCCGAGGGAGATCAACACTCCACCGAATCCCAGCCGGCCGAAACGCTTGCGGAAGATCCACAACAGCGTGAAAAAGTTAAAATATGCGGCAATCGAGGTTGCCAGCGCCGGGCTCCCGTTGTAAAACACGCGGAAGAACAGCAGCAAGAACACCACATTCAAAATCACATTAATTGCCAGCGCATATCCCGCCACGGTGACCGGCGTCTTCGTATCTTGCGTGGAATAGAACAGCGGCACGACAATCTTCACCGCCGCGAATGCGGGCAGTCCCAGCGCATAGTAGAAAAGCGCCCTGGCCGCAAGCGCCGTCGATTCCGCAACGAATTTCCCGTGCTGGAACAGCACCTGAATGATCGGGGTCCGCAGTAACACCAATCCGACAGCGGCGGGAATGGTTATAAACGAGACCAGCCGCAATGAAAACGTGAATGTTTTCTTCATTTCATCGTGTTTCGCCGCCGCAGCCAGGCGCGACATCATCGGCAAGATCACCGTCGACATCGCGATGGCGTAGCTTCCCAGCACCAGTTCCATCACGCGTTCCGCAACGTACAGAGAAGTTATGCTGCCCCGGGGCATTCGCGACGCCGTCGAAAATATCGTGTCGACAAAAAAGTTGATCTGATAAATTCCAATTCCCACGAAGCCAGGCACCAGCAGCTTTCCCACCTGCTTCACGCCCGGATCGCGGAAGTTGATTCCAAAATCGAAACGCATCCCGCGCCGCACCAGCGCCGGCACCTGCACAAGGAACTGCAGCGCCCCTCCCACGAGTACCCCCGCCGCCAGGGCCACGGCTGGATTGCGATACGCGATTGGCGCCAGCCGCATAATAGGCTTGTAGATCGCGGCAATCGAAAAAACGATCAGAGACAAATTGAAAAAAATGGGCGCCGATGCGGATACGCCAAAGACATGGTACGAATTCAAGATCCCCATCGCCACGGCCGCGAGCGCCACGAAAAAGATATACGGGAAAATCATGCGGTTCAGGTAGACCGCAAAACCCCATCGCGCGTGGCTCGGACCGGCGATCGTGAACGCGTAAATGATCCACTTGGAAAACAGGATGCCCAGGATCGCCAGGACTCCCGCAAAGAGCGCCACCGTCCAGAAAATTCGGTTCGCGAAACGCCAGATGGTTCGCTCATCCTCGTTCTTCAGATATCGCGCGAAAACGGGAATGAACGACGCCGACAGCGATCCTTCCCCAACCAAACGCCTCAAAAGATTCGGAATACGGAACGCCAAGATGAACGAATCGGCTGCCACGGACGTACCGAGCAGCAAGGTAATGCGCTGGTCGCGAACATACCCACAGATTCGGCTGACAAGGGTAATCAGGGTGATTACGGAAGCGGACTTCAAAATCTGCCTTTTTTCGGTCAATCGGCAGCGACTCCGTTCCTAACCCTTTAATAAACAATGAGTTGACAACGGCCCATGGCAACAATAACATACACACTTTCATTTCGCAACACCTTTCCAGTTTCCCGGCGAGGCTTTGAGTTGGTGAAGAAGCGCAACGCATCTACCACGCACAAAAAGGCCGTCATCTTCATGCTGGACCGCACACGCGCCCAGGGCTACCTGAACCCGAGCGGTTTGGGGCAGGAAGCTACCGTTGAGCTTCTCAGCAGCGACGGCGAGTACCGGACCCTCGATCTTTCCAAGATCAAGAGCATCCATTTTGTTCGCGAGTTAATCGACAACTTCGAGCCCGAGCGCAAAGCCTTCCTCAGCCGCCCGAAGCTCGACGGGCTGTGGGTCCGCCTGCGGTTCCGCGACGATGACGTTCTGGAAGGAATCGTCTCGAACGATTTGCTCGATCTTCTCGTGAATGGGGTTCGCCTCACCCCTCCCGACCTTCACGGAAACAGTCTCTGGGTCTTCATTCCGCGAACTGCTCTTGCGGAGATGAAAGTTCTCGGCGTCGTGGGCGTTGCCCGCCGCCAGCCTGCCCGCGCCGCTGCGCCATCGCAGCCCAAACTTTTCACGGAATAATGCCTTTCCCGCCCCGCCAGTTGTTCACTCGTTTCCGGCGCTCGACTTGATGTACATTTTCACCGAACCAGCTGGGAGGAAATGATGAAACTTGGAGAAATTGCCGCGCGCCTCAACTGCGATCTTGAAGGCGACGCTCAAATCGAAATCACCGGCGTCGCTGGCATCGAGGAAGCCCAGCCCGGGCAGCTAACGTTTCTCGCGAATCGGCGCTATCGGCTGGCGGTCTCGAAAACGCGCGCCTCGGCGATCATTGTCCCGCGGAGCGAAGAAGGTGTCTCCGTGCCCTTTCTCCGCGCAGACGATCCGTATCTCGCCTTCGCGCACGCGATCGAGCTTTTTTATGCTGCGCCGCGCTACGCCGCCGGTATTCATCCGACCGCCGTCATTTCCCCATCGGCAAAAATCGGCGCGAACACCCGCATTGGCCCCTACTGCTTTGTCGATGACGACGTGATCGTTGGCCGCAATTGCGTATTGCATAGTTTCGTGAGCGTCTATCGCGGCGCGCGCATCGGCGACGATTTCTTCGCGCACAGCCACGTGGCAATTCGCGAAGCCTGCCAAATTGGCCACCGCGTCACTCTCCAGAATGGCGTCGTCATCGGAGGGGACGGCTTCGGCTTCGCTCGCGAGCCGGACGGCCGCTGGTACAAAATCCGCCAATCGGGGATTACGATCCTCGACGATGACGTCGAAATCCAGAGCAACAGCGCTGTCGATCGCGCCACCGTGGGCGAAACGCGCATCGGCCGCGGCTCAAAACTCGACAATCTGGTTCAGGTCGGCCATGCCTGCACCGTTGGAGAGGACACGCTCCTCTGCGGGCAGGTTGGTCTCGCCGGCTCGACCGTGATCGGCAATCGGTGCATTCTCGCGGGCCAGGCCGCGTGCGCGGGCCATCTCCACATGGGCGACGGCGCTGTGCTCACCGCTCAAAGCGCCGTCTCTCACGACATCCCCGCCGGAGCAACCTATTCCGGTTCGCCCGGAATCGAAAATAAGATCTGGCTTCGCTCCGTTGCGATTTTCAATCGGCTGCCAGAATTGCAAAAGGCGGTACGCGAACTCGAACGCGAAATCGATGAACTACGGCTGCAGATTAAAAAGTAGAGGGCAAACTCTTACGTCATCGCGGAGAAGTGGTGCAGGCAATCCAGTCGCGTGAAAAAGTCTCCGCCGTCATTGCGGACTGTCAAGCCCCTCCACCACGGCGGCTTGTACGCGCTCGAGTAGATCTTTCCGTCGTTCCATCGTATACACCGCGCTATCCACTGCGGGAGCAAACCGAAGCAGGATTTCGCCGCGAGCTATCTTGAGCCTTCCCCTCGGCATTCGTTCCCAGCTCCCCAGTATCGACACGGGTACCACGGGCACGCGCCCCTGAATCGCCATCACGAATGTGCCCTTCTTGAAGGGCATCAATTGTCCATCCGCGCTTCGCGTGCCTTCGGGGAACACCACGAATGAAATGCCTGCGTTTAGGTATTGGATGGCCTCGGCGATGCTCGCGATTGCCGCATCACGATCCGACCGGTCCACCGGCACGACTTTTGCCAACCGCAGCGCCGTCTTCACGATGGGCACCTTGAAAACTTCTTTTTTCGCCAAAAAAGATATTCGTCTCGGAATCCCAATGAGCGTCGCCGGTGCATCCAGGCTGCCTGCATGATTCGCGGCGAATATGCACACGCCCGGGGGGATATTTTCGAGCCCCTCCGTTCGCACACGTACTCCCGCGAGGCGCATCGACATGCCAATGCCCCACTTCCCCGCGCGATACAGAAAATCACTCGTATCGGTAATCAGCGAATATGCGATAACTGGCAGGCCGACGATGACCACATAAAATCCCAAAAACGCCACGGCTGCAATCGTTCGAATCATCGCCCGCGGCAATTGCGATTCCACTCGGCCATAGCTTGTTTTCGCATCATCCTAATCCGTCGCACCGGTCAGCATCCCGTCCCGAATCCGCCTCTCTTTTGCGCTGGCGCCGGGCATTTCGGAAATCGAGTACGTCTTCACCATCTTTTTGCCGAGCGTCAGCGAAACTTCGCGCTCGCGTCCGCTCCGCTCGATCCGCAGCTTCACCGTGTCCCCCGGCGTATGTTGAAGAAGGAATTGCTGGGCAAAACGCGGAAACGGCTGCCCGTCAAGCTCCAGCAGCGCGTCTCCCGAGTGCAAGCCAGCTTGCTCCGCGCCGCTGCCGGGCGTGACACCGCCGATGCGCATGGGTCCGCCGCGTCCGCGCGAAATTTCGAAGCCGAAATCGGCCACCGCGCGCTCTTGCGCGTTCACGTCGAGGCCCGCGTACTGCAAGAACTTGCGGTACGGAATTTCCGCGGTCCCGGATACATATTTCTCGAAGAAGTTCTTAAAACTCCTGCCGGCGACCTTCTCCGCTTCCCGCTCGACGGCAGCGCTGCCGTCATAGAAGCGTCCGCGGCGCGCGTAATCACCGTCCATCGCGCGCATCACATCGTCGAGGGATTTGTGATTGTCCGTGGCTTCGCGAATGGCCAGGTCCAGCATCACTCCGAGAATCTGGCCTTTGTTGTAATACGAAATGCTCACCTCGGGGCGATTGTAGTAATCGTATTTATCGAGCCAAGTATCAAGGCTCGATTCCTCCGCGCTTTGCCAGAGATGCGCCGGGCGCGCTTCGAGCATGGTGAATTGCCGCGCCAGATCGCTGTAAAACTGCTCGTGGGTCCACAGGCCTGTTCGCACCATCGTGTACGAAGCGTACGCGCTCGTCACACCTTCGGCGAACCACAACGACCGTGTCCACATCTCCTTGGTGTAATCCACCGGCTGTAAACTTTGCGGCCGGATACGCTTTACGTTCCACAGATGAAAGAACTCGTGCGCCGCGACATCCGCGACCATGTCGCCCGAAGGCACCGCAATGGCCGTGCAATTCGCGTGCTCCATTCCCCCGCCGCCCATTTCGGCATATGGCCCGAAATGAAGAATGAACATGTACTCGTGGAATGGCACGTCGCGCATCATTCCCGTCTCGTAGGAAACGATCTTGCGCAAAGTATCGGTCAATTTGTTCTGGTCCCAATCCTTGCCGTCAATAACCACTCGCAAGTGCGCGTGGCCAGCGTCGAGTTGAAACTCGCGAAATGTCCCAATTTCCGCGGGGGCATCAACCAGTGCGTCGTAACTTGCAGCCGTGAAGCTCTCGGCCGCCTTTCCCGCGGGCAACTCCTCCGCCACGCGCCAGTTCCCAGGCAAAGTCGTGTATTGAACGTCAGACTCCTCCGCGCGCCGGGTGGGCACATAAAACAGAACTTCCGCTAAATTGAGGAACGCATGGCGCGCATCGAGCTGCGAGCTGAATGGCCCCGGCTGATCCCAGTGATCTTCATATTGGATGGTTACCGTGCCCAAATTTGCGCGCGAATCTCCCCGCCGTGCCGTGATTTTCCACGTCTGCTTGTCCGTCTTAACAACGCGCAGCGCCGCGCCGATTCCGCCGTGTTCCGCGCCGGTCGCGCGCACTTGGGTCACGCGATAGGCGAAATCGCGAATGTCATACGTCGCATTCCACGCGGGCATGGCGACAACCAATTCCCGCCCGGCGTTCGGCACGGTCATCGTCACGTGAAATAGATGCTGCTCCGGGTGTGCCAGCGAAATCGTGTATCGAATTGTGGCGACCGCATTTTTTGGTGTGAAGAGCAGCGCCAGCAACAGCAAAGACAAATAACTCGCTCGCATTTTGCAGGTCGTCATCACGATTTGCGAACTGCCGTTCCTTTCCGAAGACTCTCCAAAAGCTTCCCGCACAGCCCGTCAAAACTCCCATTTGACATCACCATCACCAGATCCCCCGCCGCAAGTTCCCTTGAGAAGTACTCCGCAATCTCAGCCGAGGATCCAAACGCTCGCCCCAGTTTCCCTTGTTCACGAATTGCGGCGATCACGTACTGCGGATCGAGCCTTTCTTCGTCCGCCAGCAAATGCGGACGGTTCACCGGCCCCAGCACGGCTCCGTCTGCCGTCGCCAACGCCCCCGCAAGCTCATCTTGAAAAACGCGCCGCCGCATCGTGTTCGACCGCGGCTCGAACGCCACCCATAGGCGGCGTCCCGGCCAGCGAGAACGCGCCGCCTCGATCGATGCGCGAATCGCCGTTGGATGATGCGCGAAATCCTCGACCACCGTCACGCCGCCCGCTTCTCCCTTGATTTCAAGCCGCCGCCGCACGCCTTGAAATTTCGCCAGCGCCGCTTCCACGGCTCCGCATTCCACGCCGCGACTAAACGACATGGCCACGCATGCGAGCGCGTTCATCGCGTTGTGCCGGCCCGCCAGAGGCATCCGAATTCGCGCCACTTCCTTGGCGTGATATGCGACGCGGAAGTGCGTCATGCCGTCGCGCCATTCGATGTCGCCGGCGTACCAATCCATTTCCGGAGCCAGCCCGTATGTCTCCACGGTGCAAAATGCCTTCTCCGTACACGCCACCAGATTCGGCGCTTCGCCCCAAACCAGAATCCGCCCGCGCCGGGGAACCAAATTCACCAGCTGCCGAAACTGCACTTCAATCGCCGCCAAATTCGGATAAATATCCGCGTGGTCGAATTCCAAGGAGGTCAGGATCAAATCGTCAGGATGATAGTGCAGAAATTTCGGCGACTTATCGAAGTATGCCGAATCGTATTCATCGCCTTCGATGATGAATTCCTCGCCCCCACCCAACCCGTAGCTTTTGTCGCTGAAATTCGGCACCACGCCACCGACCAGAAAATCGGGCTGCCGCCCGGCGACATGAAAGATCCACGCCAGCAGCGCCGTCGTAGTAGTTTTTCCGTGTGTTCCCGCAATCACGATCGAAGTGTGCCCGGGCAAAAACAATTCTTCGAGGGCTTGCGGCATGGACCAGTACGGAATCTTTTCGTCGAGCGCCGCTTCCAACTCTGGATTGCCACGCGATACCGCGTTTCCCACCACCAATAGATCAGGGACCGGTTTCAAGTTCTCCGCGCGAAAGCCCTCGCTCCACGAAATTCCCAGCGATGAGAGCAGCGTCGACGCCGGCGGATACACATTCGTGTCCGAGCCCGTGACCGTGTAGCCGCGCTCCTTCAGCATCCCGGCAAGCGGCGCCATTGCTGCTCCGCCGATTCCCAGCAAATGAATATGTCCGAGCGTGCGTTTCAGGACTGTCGTGGCCGTTTCCCTCGTTTGGCTTCTGGCCGCGCGACGCCGCATGCCGCTTCGAGCATCTCCAAGTGCCCGCTCCGGTGAGCCACTAGCCGCGCCTTCACTCCCAGTGGAATCGTCAGCATCGCTCGCGGCGTATGTCCCACCGGCGCGCCCCATACCACGGGAATTTTCATCGGCCCCACGATCCTATCGAACACGTCGCGCACCGTCGCGTTTCCGGCCGGTACCTCGCATTCCGGAAATTCACCCAGCACCATGCCGCGCACGCCTTTCAATTTTCCCGCTTGCCGCAAGTGCAGCAGCGCGCGGTCCACTTGATACGGCTTCATCCCGCGGTCTTCGAGCAGCAGAATCGAGCCCGTGGTTTGAATTTCCCACGGCGTGCCCAAGGTCGCTTCCACGAGCGTGAGGCATCCGCCGATCAGAGTGCCCTCAGCCTGCCCAAAAAAAAGCGTCTCACCACGAAGATCGATCGCCCAACCATGGCTCGCCTGCGTCAGGGCCTGGTGAAACGATTCAAAATCGTACCCGCCCGCGACGTCAGCGCCCTTATCCAATCCCGACGCGACCATCGGTCCGTAAAAACTCACCCAGCGCTTCTTGCGCCAAAAATAGAGTTGCAGCAGCGTAATGTCGCTGTATCCGATCAGCACCTTCGCTGATTTCAGCCGCCGCGGTTCCATTCGTTCGAGCAAATATCCCGAACCGTATCCGCCCCGCGCGCAAATCACCGCGCGCGATGATTTCTCCTCGAGCGCATGGGTCAATTTTGCCAGGCGCTCTTCGGCTCCGCCCGCAAAATACCCCTGCCGCGCGAGCACTCGCGGATCCCACTTCACCTCATAACCCAGCCGCCCTAACTCCGCGCACCCCTGGCGCAGCGCCGCCTCCTCGACGGGACTCGCGGGCGCAACCACGCGCACCAGATTCCCGCGTTCGAGCGGAAGCGGCTTGACGATTGGGGGCATTTGCCGCTACCGAGCATAGGAAAATTTGGCAGGCGAGTCCAGTCACACGAATGCCCGGCGCATCCGATTAGTTCACTACGGGAGGGTATCGCGCGATTGCGCGTGCCCGGCGGAGGCGGCTTCTGCTGCGGTTAAATCTGAACGTGCATCATTTGCGCCAGCGCGCGAACGCGCGCTTCCACTTCGCGGCGCTTCAGCGTGCGCAAGCGCGCGACTCCCAGTTGCTCGACGGCAAAACTGCCCAGCACCGAGCCATAAAGCATCGCGCGCCGCAGTAGGCCATGATTCGCGTTTGCGTGGCTCGCCAGATAGCCCATGAAGCCCCCCGCGAAGCTATCTCCCGCGCCCGTGGGATCGCGCACGTCTTCGAGCGGATACGCGGGAACGGCGAGAATCGAATCGCCATGAAACATCATCGAGCCGTATTCCCCGCGCTTGATGACCAGCGCCTTCGGTCCCATCCGCAAAATCTTTCGCGCCGCCCGCAGCAAGTTGCTCTCCTCGGCCAGCTGGCACGCCTCTTCATCGTTGATCAGCAGCGCATCGATCAGCTTCAATGTTTTGCCGAGTTCTTTTCGTGTTCTGGAAATCCAGTAATTCATGGTGTCCAGCGCCACCAGCTTTGGCCGCCGCCGCATCTGCTTCAGCACGTTCCGCTGCAGCGCTGGATCGATATTCCCCAGAAACACAAACGGCGATTCGCGATACGTTTCCGGAAGCTTCGGCGTAAACGCTGCGAACACATTCAAGTCCGTCCGCAACGTCTCGCGGCTCCGCAAATCGCTGCTGTAGCGTCCGGCCCAGAAAAAGCTTTTTCCTGACGCGCGCTCCAATCCCGCCAGATCGATCTTTCGCCCGCGAAACACCGCCTCGTCTTTGGCGGTAAAGTCCTCGCCGACCACTCCCACAAGTCTTACCGGCGAAAGCAGCGCCGCCGCCAGCGAAAAATACGTGGCCGCGCCGCCCGCGGTCCATTCCGTCTTTCCGAACGGCGTCTCGATAGCGTCAAACGCAACTGAACCCACAACCAGTAAGGACATTTAGAATTCCTCTCCTCGTCAGGAAATGTATTTGCCGATAATCGGCGCGAGACGCCGCTTCGTCGCCGCGGGGATCACCTTCCAGTCCGTCAAGATCGCGTGGGCGAGGGCCGATCCGCAGCGGCATTCGCGCGCAGGCCGGAGTTCGCGGACCGTTTCGCGAATCACGCGCTGCACGTTCTCGGCATTCTTGTTCAGATTGGCAAGAATATCCGGCACGGACACGGAATCATGTTGCGGATGCCAGCAGTCGTAATCCGTGATCATCGCCACCGTTGCATAGCAAATCTCCGCTTCGCGCGCGAGCTTTGCCTCCGTCAAATTCGTCATGCCGATCACATCGAAGCGCGCTTGCCGGTACACCGTCGATTCCGCGAACGTCGAAAACTGCGGACCTTCCATGCAAACGTACGTTCCCTTCGGGTGCGCTTTCACGCCCGCGTGCCCGCACGCCTCGGCCAGAGCTTTCGCCAGTTGCCCGCACGTGGGCTTGTCGAACCCCACATGCGCCACTATCCCATCCCCAAAAAACGTCGCAACGCGCCCGCGCGTGCGGTCAAAAAACTGATCCGGAATCAGAAATTCCAGCGGATGCAAATCCTCGCACAAGGACCCCACGGCGCTTACCGATAAAATCCGTTCCACTCCGAGCGTCTTCATCGCGTAAATATTCGCCCGGTAGTTGATTTCGCTTGGCAAGATGCGATGTCCGCGCCCATGCCGCGCAAGAAACGCAACCCGTTTTCCTTCGAGCGTCCCAATCACGAACGCATCCGAAGGCTCGCCGAAGGGCGTCTTCGCGCGCACTTCTCGCGTGTCGCTCAGCCCGTTCATCGAGTACAACCCGCTCCCGCCGATGATCCCCATGCGCACGTTTTCGCCAGCGAACTGCTTCTTCGCGCTTTTTCTTTTTTTCGCCATTCGCCCCACCGTCGAATTTACCGGGAATCTTGCGCGAGACTCAGCCAACCGGAACCGGCTCGGCCTCATAGTTTCCATTGCGTTCGCGCAAGTACGCCGCGCGCACCACGAGATCATGCGCAAAGAGCGCGAGCCAGCCATTGCTCGCAATCCGCGGCAGCCATTCCTTCTTGTTTTCGAGCGTCGTCAACGGATACAGGTCAAATCCCATAATCCACGCCAGCGGCAAATGGGCCGTCGTCGGCACCAAGTCAGCCAGAAATATGGCCGTCTTCCCGCCGCCTTCGAGCTTTACGCACTGCATCGCCGGCGTATGCCCCGGCACGGGAAAAACGCTTACGCCCGGCACAATTTCCTTCTCGCCTTCGATAAACGACCATTGCTTCGCTTCTTCGACCGGCGCGTAATTTTCCAGCACAAAACTCGCGCGGTCGCGCTCCGTCGGCTTCATCGCGTGCTCGAAATCTTTTTTCTGCACCACGTAGCGCGCGTTCGGAAACATCGGCCGCGCCTTGCCGTCCACGATTCGCGTATTCCATCCGCAGTGGTCGAAGTGCAGGTGGGTGTTGATGACGATGTCCACGTGCTCCGGCTTCACGCCCTGCGCCGCGAGCTGACCGGGAAGCCTCGGCGATCCCTCGAACGAATAAATCTGCCGGTGTTTCTCGTCCCATTTGTCGCCTGCGCCGGTTTCCACCAGAATCGTTTTCCCCGCCGCGCGTATCAGCAGGCAATTCATCGCCAGCAAAACCCGGTTGCGTTCATCCGCACGCGACTTCTTCTCCCACATCGGCTTCGGCACCACGCCGAACATCGCGCCGCCATCGAGGCGCAGCGTCCCGTCGTCCAGCACCAGAAATTCCAGTTCCCCTAATCTCAATGCGCACTCTCCCATCCGGCTCTCGCCAACAACTCATTCACCGCGGAATATGGGTCGCGCTTTCGCTCCGCCACTTCCGCCGCCATGGTCTCCAATACGTTGCCATTCGCCAAACCATCCACCACGCGCCGCACCACCCGTTCGCGCAGCAAATTCAGCAGCCGTTCCTTCCACAGTGCGACGATCTTCGCGTGCCGCGCCTCTTTCCCGTGGAAATGCTTTCGAAAACGCTCAATCTGCCGCGCCAGTTCCTCGATTCCCTCGCCCGCCGTCGCCACGGTCAGCGCGATCGGCGGCTTCCATCCGTCTCGCTCCGGCACAATCTGCAAAATCGCGCGAAGCTGCTGTTCGAATCGATCCGCGCCTTCGCGATCGGCCTTGTTCACCACAAAAATATCCGCAATCTCCATCAATCCGGCCTTCAAATTTTGCACGTCGTCGCCCATGCCGGGCACGAGCACCACCAGCGTGCAATCCGCCAGCCGCGCAATCTCGACTTCTCCTTGGCCGACGCCGACTGTCTCGATCAGCACGTATTTCTTTCCCGCCGCATCGAGCAGCAGCGCCGCGTCGCTCGTCGCCTGCGACAATCCCCCGAGCGATCCGCGCGTTGCCATCGAGCGAATAAAAACTCCGCTGTCCGACGCGTGTCCCTGCATCCGTATGCGGTCGCCGAGAATCGCGCCTCCGGTAAACGGGCTCGATGGATCCACGGCGATCACGCCCACCGTTTGCATTTGCGAACGGTACTGTGCCGCCATGCGGTCGACCAGCGTGCTCTTCCCGGTCCCCGGCGCTCCGGTGATCCCGATGCAGTAGGAATTTCCCGTGTGCGGAAAAAGCCGCCGCACTAAACCTTCCGCCGCGCCTGTGCGGTTTTCAATCTCCGTCATCGCGCGAGAGACGGCGCGCACATCGCCCGCGCGCACCTGTTCCGCCCACTCATCGATATTGATTGGCGGCACGGGGTGTGTGGGAGCCACGGGCATCGGCGTGTTGTCCCTTAGCCTTTTCCCAGAAGCTGGCGAGCGATTACAAGGCGCTGAATTTCGCTCGTGCCCTCGCCGATGGTGCAGAGTTTGACGTCGCGATAATATTTCTCCGCTGGATAGTCCTTGATGAAGCCGTAGCCGCCGAAGATTTGCACCGTTTCATTCGCCACGCGCACGGCTACTTCTGCCGCGAAAAGTTTTGCCATGCTCGATTCACGCGTAAAGCGCAGGCCTTCTCCGCCTTTGCTCCGCGAACGATCCGCCACGTACGCCGCTTCCCACACCAGTAATCGCGCCGCTTCGATCTCCGTCGCCATGTCCGCGAGCTTGAATTGTATCGCTTGAAATTCACTGATGGCTTTCCCGAACTGTTGCCGCTGCTTGGCATACTTCAGCGCCGCTTCGTACGCGCCCTGCGCCATCCCGAGCGCCAGCGCCGCAATCGAAACCCGCCCGCCATCGAGGACTTGCAAGCTATTGATGAATCCTTCGCCTTCTTTTCCGAGCAAGTTCCCCGCCGGCACGCGGCAGTCGGTGAAAACCACTTCCGAAGTGTCGCTCGCGCGCATTCCCAGCTTGTTTTCTTTTTTCCCGGGACGAAACCCCGGCGTTCCCTTCTCGATGATGAACGCCGAAATCCCGTGCTGCCTTTTGCCCGTGTCCGTCACGGCCATTGCGACGCACACATCCGCATAATGCCCGTTCGTCGTGAACGTCTTCGAGCCGTTTAGCACCCAGCCGCCGTCTTTTTTGACGGCGACCGTTCGCGTGCCTCCCGCATCCGAGCCCGCTCCCGGCTCGGTCAGCGACCAGCAGCCGAGCTTCTTTCCGGTCGTCAGAGCCGGCAGATATTTTTGCTTTTGCTCTTCGGTCCCGAATTTATAGAGGTGATTCGAGCATAGCGAATTATGCGCCGCGACGATCAGTCCCACCGACCCATCCACGCGCGACAATTCCTCGATCACAATCGAGTATTCCAGATACCCAAGCCCCGCGCCGCCGTATTTGTCCGGAAAAATAACGCCCAGCAGCCCCATCTCGCCCAGTTGGGGAATGATTTCCGCGGGAAATTGCGACGCCTCGTCCCACTCCATGACGTGCGGAGCAATTTCGCGCTCGGCAAATTCGCGCACCGTGCGCCGCAGGTGCTGCTGCTCATCGGTCAGAGAGAAATCCACGTCACCTCACCATAGCTCGGAATCCGTTACCGATACTCGCCAAGGAAAAACTCTACCACACGCCGCGACTCCTTTGTTTGCATTGTAGCTCATGAGGTTTTTCGCGACTGGCGATCGGGAAAAAGACCGTGAACTTCGCGCGGCGTAGTCAATCATCAGGTTACGTGTTTACGCGTGCGTCCGCTGTGGCGCTTTGCAAATTTCGTCCAAGGCGGCAATCGCACGTTCGACTCCCGCGCGGTCCACGTCGCAATGCGTCACCATGCGGATCAAAAACTTATCCGTCGGCCCAGCTAGAATTTTCTTTTTCCCAAGTTCGCCGGAAATCTCCGCCGCCGTTTTGCCCGTGCCGCGAACATCGAAAATCACGATGTTCGTCACCACTTTCTTCGGGTCCACTGAAATGCCAGCAATTTTCGATAATCCCCCGGCCAAATGCCGCGCATTTTGATGATCCCGTGGCAACGTCTTCGGTGACTCTTCGAGCGCCAGCAAACCCGCCGCTGCCAGCACGCCCGCCTGCCGCATCCCTCCGCCGAGCATCTTCCGGTAGATGTGCGCCTTGTCGATGAACTCGCGTGACCCAAGCAACATCGACCCCACCGGCGCGCCCAGCCCTTTCGACAAGCAGAACATCACCGAATCGAATTTCCGCGTTAGCTCTTTGACGCTCTTGCCCACGGCCACGGACGCGTTAAAAATTCGCGCGCCGTCCAGATGCACCGGCAATTTCAGCTCGTGCGCGCGCTCGCAAATTTCCTCGGCGACGTCGAGCGGATAAATCGTCCCGCCCGCCATGTTGTGGGTATTTTCGAGCGTCACAAGTCCCGTCTGCGAATAGTGGTAGCCCTTCGGGCGCAGCATCGACTCAATCATCGTCCAGGTCAAAATTCCATTCGCCGCCGCGATCGGCCGCGGCATGCAGCCCGCCACGGCGGACATCGAAGCCAGCTCGTACTGATTCACATGCGCTCGCTGCTCGCAAATCACTTCTTGTCCGTGCCGCGTCCACGTCTTGATCGCGAGTAAGTTGCCCATGGACCCGCTCGGCACAAACATCCCCGCTTCGCGCCCGAAGATTTCTGCCGCGCGTGCCTGCAATTTATTTACCGTCGGATCCTCGCCGTACACGTCGTCGCCGACTTCGGCCTCGGCCATCGCGCGGCGCATCGCCAGCGTCGGTCGCGTCACCGTATCGCTGCGCAAATCGACCACGGCCTCGCCGCTGTGAATTCCGTTTTCTGCCGATTCGTACATTTCGCTCCGCGCCTCCGAAGGTCTCGCCCGTCACCAATCAACAGTCCGCACTGCCTCGCCTCTTGATTCTCTGCTCCCTTGCTTTTATCCCAGCAACTCCACGAACGCCTCATTCGAAATCGTCAGTTTTTCAGGAGTCAATCGAATCGTATCGCCTTCGCGTTCGATCAAGCCTTCCTCCAGCAATTTACCGACGCGCGGAGTCAAATCCGCACCATATTGCCGCTCGATGCGCGCCAGATCGATGCCCGCAAGCTCGCGCAATCCCAAAAACAATTCCTCCTCGAGCGCCTGACTCGGCGTGACCACCTCTTCGCTTTCCCTCGCCGAACGCCCCTGCTCAATTGCCCCCGCGAAGGCCGCTGGGTCATGGACATTCGCCCAGCGCTTCTGCCCATCAAACGAATGCGCGCCCGCGCCAAAACCCACGTACGGCTCACGCCGCCAGTATTTCAAGTTGTGCTTCGAAGCCCGCCCTGGCAAGCCCCAATTCGAGATCTCATAATGCTCGAATCCTCTCGCCTCCAGCTTCACGCAGGCTGACTCGTAAAAATCCGCCATCTCAGCATCGCTCGGGACTCGACCCGCGCCATACTTTTTCCCGCCCGCAAGCAGTTCCCTCCCCAGACGGCTGCCCTCATCCACTTCCAGAAGATAGATGGAAACGTGTTCCGGCCGCATCGCAACCAATTCGTCAACCGACGCTTCCCAGCTTCCGCGCGTCTGATGCGGCAACCCGGCGATTAAATCCATGCTGACATTTTGAAATCCCGCTTCGCGCAGAAATTCCATCGCGCGATAAACGTCTTCGCGCCGGTGCATTCTCCCCGCCGCGCGCAACTCCTTATCATTGAGCGACTGCACGCCCATGCTGATACGATCGATTCCCGCATCCAGCCACGCCGAGGCCTTGTCCGCCGTAATCGTCTCCGGATCGGCCTCGAGCGTCACTTCTTCCCACACGCACGAATATGCTGTGCGTATCGCATCCATGATTCGCGCCACGTCAGCCGGATCGAGCAAGCTCGGCGTCCCGCCGCCCAAATAAACCGTATCCACCGTCCCGCCGCGCAGCGCGCGCGACTCCTCGATCTCCCGGCACACCGCGTCCACGTACGGCCGATACAAACTCCGTGCAACCACGCCCGTATGAAAATTGCAGTACGTGCATTTCGTCTGGCAGAACGGCACCTGCACGTAAATTCCCAAAGTGTTCCTGTCCATGGCTCAGCCGCTCGACTCGGAAGCGTCCGCGACAATTTTCACGCGTACTTCCCGGCGCCGCGGCCCGTCGAATTCGCAAAAGAAAATGCCTTGCCAGCGTCCGAGCGCGAGACGTCCGTTCTCTATGAATATGGTTGCGCTCGTCGCCGTCAGCGCGGTCTTGATATGCGAATCCGCATTCCCTTCGGCGTGGCGATAATTCGCCTCGTGCGGAATCATGCGGTCGAGCGCCGCCTCGATGTCTCGCGCCACGTCTGGATCGTCACCCTCGTTGACAATCACTCCCGCCGTCGTGTGCGGCACGTAAACGTAGCAGACGCCGCTTTTGCAGCCCGACGCCGCGACGGCTTTCTCGATTTCGCCAGTAACGTTTCTAAGCTGCGTCCGCCGCTCGGTCTTGACTTCAATCGTGCGCGTCAGCGCGCCCGGCTTGGTTTCGTTTTTTTTCGTTTCCGCCACCGAGATGCACCTCATCAATCGCCGCAGCAGCTCACGCCAGCGCCTCCGCCGACTCCGCGCCATAAAATCCATACCACGGCTTCGCCGCGCGCAACGCGCGGTTCACATTTTGAATATTCTTCACGCCTTGATCCGCCAGCCAGTCCTGAAACGCGTTCAAGCCCTGCTTCGCGTACACCGGGATGCCGTCTTTCCACGTCGCGCGTCCGCACAGCACGCCCGAGAAATTCACTCCTGTCTCTCCTGCCAACTCCAATGTCTCGATGAACATGTCGTTGCTCACGCCCGCCGAAAGATAAATGAACGGCTTTTTCGCCGCCGCCGCCGCGCGCCGGAAGTGCTCTTTCGCTTCTTCCATCGTGTACGCCGATTCGCCCTTGCATGACCGCGCTCCCGCGACGTATGCCATATTCACCGGCACTTCCACTTTCAGCACGTCGATCCGGTACTGCGGCTTTGAAAATTCGCCCATGCTCTGCATCACGATGCCCGGTTTTTTTCGCGCGTATTCGAGCCCTTTTTCGTCCATGCCCTCCTGGTAGCCAACGAATTCCGCGAAGAGTGGCACATCCTCCGCAGCGCATTCGGCGCCGAGCCGCTCCATCCACGCGTGCTTGATGTCATTGATTGCCGCCGGATCAGACGGCGTGTAGTAAAGCAAAATCTTGATGCAGTCGGCGCCTGCTTCCTTCAGCCGCCGCACGGACCACTCATCCAGCAAATCCGGCAAGCGCCCCGGCCGCGTATTGTCGTACCCGCTGTTCTCATACGCCAGCAGCAAGCCGGCATTGGACGCGCGCCATCGCGACGGCTGCAACCCATACTCCGGATCGAGCAGAATCGCGCTGGCATGCGGCGTCAGCACGCGCACAACGGCCTGCTTGAACTCGGACATCATCTCGGGCGTCACGGCGTTTTGCTCGATCCCCTTGTCCTTCGCGATCGCTTTCCTGAGCGATCCGCGCTGATCCATCGCCGCCGCGGCAATCACGCCGCCAGCATTCGATACTTTTTGCAGTCCTTGCAGCTTCCCCGGAGTGATCTTCATCGGCACTGCCTCCTCTTCACCGTCCAAACGATGGCCTCACAGGCCTACCACTCGATGCCCCGAGCACGGTTCCTTCAACTCGCTCATCAGCCGGTCCAGCAATTCCATTCCATGGGCCGCCAGGAACGGCAACAGGCACAGCGTCCGTTCCTGCAGTCCATGATGCGGAAACAAGGCGCCCAAAATTTCCTTTTCATGCCTGTCCAGCACGCCCGTGCGGAAATTCTCCGCCCTGCCTGCCTTACCGCGCAGCTT
>DATLTU010000023.1:0-34211 GCA_035533415.1 Candidatus Limnocylindrales bacterium | reverse complement strand
AGGGCGACCATGGGATCGACGCGCATGGCCCGCCGCGCGGGGATGTAGCAGGCAAACAGGGCCACGAGTGTCAGAAGAAGCGCGACGCCGATGAATGTTGTTGGATCTGTCGGCTTGATTTCGAACAGCAGGCTCTGCAACACGCGCCCCAGCGCCAGCGCACCGCCAATTCCTATCGCGACGCCCGCGCCCGCCAAGAGCATTCCCTCGCGAATCACGATCCCCAGCACATCGCCCGGCTGCGCGCCCAGCGCCATCCGCACGCCGATCTCATGCGTGCGCTGGATTACGGAATAGGAGATCACGCCATAGATTCCAATGATTGCCAAGAGCAATCCGAGGACCCCGAATGCTCCGAGCAAGGCCGTTTGGAACCTCGGTTCTGCTGCGGAATCGGCGATGATCTGATCCACTGTTTCAATCTTCGTGATTGGCGCGTCCTTGTCGACGGATCGCACGACGCGCTCCATCGCCGGGACCATTGCCATGGGATTCGTGGAAGTCCGCACAATGATTTCCCACTGATTGTTTGCGAACCAGAACGGCGTGTAATATACCGCCCGGCCGGAGACGAACTCCTTCACAGCGTGGTCTCGGACGTCATTTACCACGCCGATGATCTCCATCCACTCGTGATGCCCGTTTTTGTCCTCGCTAGTGCTGAATCGCTTCCCCAACGGATTTCCCGGTATGTATTTCGCGGCAAAACTTTGGCTGACGATGGCCACAGGCGGGGAACCCCTTAAGTCTCCCGGTCCGAAATCACGGCCTTTCAGAAGGCGGATGCCAAGTGCGGCAAAGAGGCCCGGCGTCACGGGGCGACCCTCGATGTCACCTGATACGAGCTGATTGCCCTGCCGACCTTCGATGAATAGCCCCGTGCCTGGCCCCTCACCCGGGTAATGGAAACTCGTTGTCACTGAGCCTCCCTCAAGTGGCCCGCTTTCGGAGAGCGCCGCTCGCTGAACTCCCGGGAGCGAACGAATCCCATCGAGAACGTTCTTGGTGGCCAGCGCGGCGCACTCATGCGTCACCGTACTTTGTTCGGCAGTGGAATCGGCGTGCCGCTTTCGTGTGTGCTCACTCGCCTTCTTGCCGCCGAGCTGTTTGGCTTTAGCCCGGCCCTTGTCGTTACATGCCAAATCGGGGAGTTGCACCCGCATCGTGAGGACGTGGTCCGCTCGGACGCCGGTGTTCACGCGCGTGAGCCTGTAGAAACTGCGCGCCATGAGCGCTCCACCCACCACAACAATTACGGCAAGCGCGACTTCCAGAACGACGAGCGCACTTCGGAGCCGATGCGACCGCCTGGTGGCGACCCCCGCAAACGAACCGCTGAGACCACCTTTCAACGTGCCGCCCATCCGACGGGACGATGCATGCAAGGCCGGGACCAGGCCGACCAAAACAGACGCGAGAAGCGAAAGCCCCATCGTGAACCACAGCACGTTGCCATCGAGCCGGATGTGATCCGCTCGCGGCGTGTACGGCGGGGCAATCGCCCGCAGAAGGCGAATTCCCCACAGGGAAAAGAACAGGCTGAGCGCGCCGCCCGCTGTCGCGAGCAGCAGACTTTCCGAGAGCAGTTGCCGGACGATTCGCAGGCGAGTCGCGCCGAGCGCCCTGCGAATCGCCAGTTCTTTCTGGCGCGTCCATGCGCGGGCTACCAGAAGCGATGTCACGTTTACACACGCCATCAACAGCACAAATCCCACCGCACCCAAAAGAATCAACAGACCCATCTGCACTCTAGGGTCGATCCGACCGTTGACGCCAGCAGTTACGATCATCCCGTAGCCCTCTAAACTCTTGGGATGTTCCTTGGGATACTCTGCCGCCAGCCGGATCGAGATGGCTTTCAGTTGGGCCTTGGCTTGACTGAGCGTTACACCCTTTTTGAGCCGCGCGACGAAGCTACTGGAGCGCCCCAGGTTCTCTGGATCGGATGGTGAATAAACGAAGGGCATCCACAGGCCCTGGGTGTTGCCTGTCCCCAGCCAACTGACGCCGAGATTGAATCCCTTGGGCATCACGCCGATGACGGTGAATGGCTTGCGATCCACAAAAACGCTGCGCCCGACGATGCGCGAATCGCCGCCAAACTCGTCCATCCAGAGGGGGTAGCTTAGGACGGCGGCTAGGACGTGGCCGGACTGCGTGTCTTCTGGAAGGATGGGTCTTCCGAGCAAAGGCTTGACTCCCAGGAGAGAGAAGAAATCATCCGACACGTAGCTACTGGGAGCCTCGACGGCCGTAGCCCCGCCCGAAACCAGGGTGTCCTCCCCCCGGTAGATGGCGGTGCGTTCAAAGGCGGTGGAGTGTTTTTGAATCGAGCGGATATCGGGAATGGAAAGCAAATCCACCGTTACTAGTCTCGAAGACTCCGCGTAGAGAAGCGGTTCAAGCAAAATTCCGTTCACGGCGCTGAAAATCGCGGTGTTGGCGCCGATGCCGAGGGCGAGAGTGAGGATGGCGACGGCGGTGAAGCCGGGGGATTTGCGCAACATGCGGAGGGCGAAGCGAAGGTCTTGAAACAAAGTGTCGAGGAAAGGAATGCCGCGGCGGTCGCGGTAAATTTCCTTTGTCTGCTCGATGCCGCCGAGTTTGATGAGAGCCTGGCGACGGGCTTCCCGCGGCGTCATGCCGGCGCGGAGATTGTCTTCGATGTGAAGCTGGAGATGGGACTCGAGTTCCTCGGCGAATTCGCGATCGCGGCGGCGTTTCTGAAATAGACCAGCGAATCGTGAGAAGCAAGCGCGCAGTCGTTTCATTGCGGGCTTCCTTTCGTGTGGCTAATCGCCACAACGGGCGAAACGGGCAAGGTAAAAAACATCCGGCGCGGCAGCGAAATCATGGAGACTCTTCGGCGGGCGCGAGGAAGCGCGCGAGGATGGCGGTGGCTTGCTCCCAGTCGTGCGCTTCCCGCTGCAATTGCTTCCGTCCGGCGCGCGTCAGCCGGTAATACTTCGCCTTGCGATTGTTATTCGAGACGCCCCATTCGGAGGCGATGCAGCCCTCCTGCTCGAGTTTCAAAAGCGCGGGATAGAGCGTGCCGTAATTCACCGACAGGCAATGGCCGCTGGTCTGCTCGATGCGGCGGGCGATTCCGTAGCCGTGCAGCGGGCCCATGGATTCGAGCGTTTTGAGGGCCATCAGCGCCAGCGTACCCTGCCAGACGTCTTTCTTGCCGGGGGTGTTGCCGGACGTTTTTTCGGATGTTTTTTCGGGCATTTTATCAGTCATGGGATCGCGGCGCTCCCTATTGGATACCAAGCGGAAGAATGTCCGAATACCTATGGGAAAGCAATAGAAGATTTCATTCGAGGGTAATGCTGCGCGGCGGAAGGCGGGAAACGCAGGATTGCGGCAGTACGGACGTACCGTTGCGGGACAAGAGGGTTGTTCTTATAGTTGGGATCGGCTGAGGTGACGGGCGCGCCGGGGGAGTTTGAGGCGCAGACCCGGAGGAAGGGCCGCTTGGGAGAGAGTTGTGCGGAACGTCAACCGGGCCGAGAGCCGGCGGCTTGCCTGCCGTAATTTCTGCTATCCTCGCAAGGCACCCTTCCGTTTTTTACATGGAGCCGTAAATTGCTGACGCAGGCAGGAATCGTCGGAGTGGTCCTGCTGACCGGAGCGCTGCTTCTGGCCGCGTTCTTCACGTACATCTACGAGCTGAAGAAGCAGAATTACCTGCTGGTGTGGGCGGGCGGATGGCTCGCCCTGGCGCTGACGTCACTGAGCGGAGTGGTTGAGCCGTGGTTCGACCGCGCGATATGGATTTCGGCGCTGCAGGAGTGGCTGCTGGCGGTTGCGGGGCTGCTGTTTTTGTTGGCGGCGCGGCTGTACGCGCGGGCCACGGTGCGAGTTACCGCCGCGTTTGGCGTGGCCGCGATTGCCCTGCTGTGGGCCGTGGCTTATGCGAAGGACTGGGTATCCGTACCGCTGGAGCTGGGCGTGGCGCTGCTGCTATTTGCGGTGGCGCGCGTGTTCTGGCAGGAAGGGCGGAAACGGAGTTCCGCTTCGGATTTTCTGCTGGCCGTTTCGTTTATAACGTGGGGAGCGCTGGATTTAGGAATTCTGCTTCAGCACCGGATCGCGTCGCTCGGCAGATTCGAACTCGATCTGCCCTTGCTGATTCCGCAGCTTTTCTGCGGCGTGCTGATGGTGATGGCGGTGTACGAGGAGGAGCGGCACAGGGTCGAGCGCAACATGCTGGCGCTCTCGAATTTGAATCTGGCTACGTCAACTTTGGGAGGCGGCGAAATCGAGAAGATGCTGGCCCAGGCGCTGGAGCGCGTGCTGAACGTGGCGCGGATTCCGAGCGGAGCGCTGTGCTTGCACTACGGGGACGCGCAGGGGCCGATCTCCGTGGTGACGACAGGGCTGACGGATGAATTCAGCACGAAGGTGCTCGAAGAAAATCTGGAAGACTCGATTGTGAAACTGGTGGCGCGGCTCGGCGGACTGGTGGTGCTGCGAGACCTGGCGCGAGATGGATCGTGGGAAGCGCTGGAGCAAGAGCCATCGTTCAAGCGAATTCGCGAGCTTTTGCTGGCGCAGAATTTGCGGACGGTGGTGGGAATCAGTTTGCAAGCGAAAGAGCGAGTGCTCGGCGTGCTGTTGCTGGGAACGTCGGATAACCGGCAGTTCACGCCGCCGGAATTGCGGCTGCTGCTGGCGCTGGGCTATCAGATCGGGATGGCGGTGGAGAACAGCTACCTGATTCAGCAGACTTCGCGGCGCAGCGAGGAACTGCACATCCTGAACGAGATTGGCCGGGCGATGAGCTCGACATTGGACACGGACGCGCTCTTCGAGACCATTTACATCGAGATGCGGCGGCTGTTTGACCTGGGGAGCTTCTACATAGCGCTGTACGACAGCGCGCGGGAACAAATCCGCTATGAGCTGGAAGTGCTGGATACCGTGAGGCAGCCAAAGAGGACGCGGGCGGCGGGGAACCGTCTGACCGAGTACATGATTCGCGAAAGACAGCCACTGCTGATCCGCGAAGACTTCGCCGGCGAACTGCAGCGGCTGGGAGTGCGAACCACGCGTCCGGCGGGATGCTTTTGCGGCGTTCCGCTGATCCTATATGACCGGGCCATCGGGGTGATGGCGATCCATAGCCAACAGGAGCGCGCGTTCGACGAAGGGCACCTCGAGCTGATGCGCGTGCTGGCAAGCCAGGCCGGCATCGCGATGGAAAACGCGCGGCTGTTCGCCGAGGAACAGAAAAAATCGCGGCACCTGACCCTGCTGAATAAAATTTCGAGCCACGCGATCACTACGCTCAACCCGGAGGAAATGCTGGCGAAAGTGGCGGACGAGATGGAACAGGGACTGACGTACGACCATATCGGAATCGCGATCTTGGACTACTCGGCGAAGGAATTGGAAGTGCAAGCGGAAGCAGGCAAACGACGCGATGCGCTGGGACGGCGGATTGAGCTGGGCGAGGGATTGGTTGGCCAGGTGGCGCGCACGGGGGAACTTGCGATGGTGCGCGAAGTGGGTCCGGCAAGCTTGCGGCCCGTGCTGCCCGGATCCGTTTCGGCAATCGCCCTGCCGGTGAACTGCGCCGACAACCTGCTCGGCGTGCTGTACGTGGAGTCGTCGAAGCCCTCTGAATTCGCGGAAGAAGAGGTTCAATTGCTGCGCACGCTAGCCGATCTGTTCGCGGGCGCGCTGCAGAACGCGGTCACGTTCCAGAAAGCGCAGGAGCAAGCGATCACGGACGGATTGACGGGAGTGAAGACGCACCGGTTTCTGATGGAGGCGCTTTCGGCGGAATGGAAGCGGTCAACGCGCGCGACCCGGCCGTTCTCGCTGGTGCTGATGGACCTGGACCGATTCAAGTTCGTCAACGATTTTTACGGGCATTTGGAAGGCGACGTGGTGTTGCAATGCGTGGGGCGCATCCTGGAGCAGAATTGCCGGCGGTCGGACGTGGTGGCGCGCTACGGCGGCGACGAGTTCGTGATCCTGATGCCGGAAACGACTGTCGACCAGGCGCGGCAGATCGCCGGGAAATTGCGGAGCTGGGTGGCGTCGGACCCGCTGCTGCGCGACAAAAATATCACGGCGAGTTTTGGGATCGCGAGCTATCCGATGCACGGGTCGACGCCGCAGGAATTGATACAAGTGGCGGATGCGTCGATGTATCTGTCAAAGCATCAGGGAGGCAACGCGGTGTTTACCGCGGAGAGCCGCGAGCCCGGGGAGTTGAAAACGTGGAAGCGCGACGTGCTGGAAGCGTATCTCGGCGTGATGCTGCACCGGCAATTTTCGACGGGCCCGGAAGCATTTGGCGAAATTCACCAAAGGATCGAGCAGTTCTCGCAGTCGCTCAACGAGCGCGGCCCATCCACGTCCATCGAGCAACTGCCGCCGGCAGTGGTGGAAACGATGACTTCACTGGCGTATGCGGTGGATGCGAAGGATCAATACACGCACGGGCATTCGCGGAAAGTGTCAACGTACGCGGCGCTGATCGCGCAGGCGGCCGGACTGAAGGCGGACGAGGTGGAGGAAATACGGCTGGGAGGATTGCTGCACGATGTTGGAAAAGTCGGCATCCCCGAAGAAATCCTGAATAAAGCAGGACCACTCGATGCGAACGAATGGGAAACGATGAAGTCGCACGCGGTTCTTGGATGGCGCCTTCTGGACCCGTTGCTCGCCTTGCGGAATGTGCGCGAGATGGTGAAGCACCACCACGAATTCTTCGATGGCTCGGGCTATCCGGAACAGATCGAGCGGGAGAGCATTCCGCTGGGCGCGCGGATCATTGCCGTGGCGGATGCGTACGACACGATTACCTCCCCGCGCGTATACAAGAAGGCGCGCCCCGCGGACGCGGCGCTCGCGGAAATCGAACGGTGCGCGGGCGCGCAGTTTGACCCCGAGCTGGTGCGATTTTTTGTCCAGGTCATCCGCCAGCAGCCGCACCCGATCCTGGAACATGCCCCGGCCGACGACGAACCCGCGGGCGCGGACAACGCCTCCCTGTAGGATCCAACGTCTGATTTTTCGTTGCTTGGCCGTCGCGTGGCCCTCGCTTGGCCCTCGCTTGGCAATTGTTTGGCAATTGCGTTTTGGATGTTTCTCCTGCATCTTTCTTCCGGAGGATTTTGACGCCATGCAGACCGCGACCGTGAAATGGGTGGAAGGAGAGCAGTTCCTGGCGACGCTGCCTTCCGGCCACGCGCTGCCGATCGACGCGAACCGCGAACGCAATTCCGCGCCGGGTCCGATGGAGCTGATGCTGGCCGCTCTGGGATCCTGCACGGCGACCGACGTGGTGATGATCCTGGCGAAAAAGAGGCAGAAACTGGAATCGCTCGAAATTGTGATTCAAGGCGAGCGTGCGCCGGAGCCGCCGACGGTGTGGGTGAAGCTCGAAATTTTATACCGGCTCCGCGGAACGCTGGATGAGAAGGCCGTGGCGCGGGCCATTGAGCTGAGCCAGAACAAATACTGCGGCGCCGCGGCGACGCTGAGGAAAACGGCGGAGATTCATTTTCGGTACGAGATACTTCCCAGCGACCGCTGACGCGGGCTGGCGCGGCCCACGAGAGCGAAAAGGATCGCGGCGCGAGCTTCTGTTTTTTTCGTGATGTGGTTCCGCGCCTGCGTCCTGTTCTTCCTTCCTATTTTGAATCCGAGAGTGTTTCGCTTGTCATGGATTGCAGCGATTGCGTACAATCGCGGACTGCGTTGAGGACGGGGGATAAATATGGCGAAGCGGATCGCGGCGAAGATCACGGGCGTGGCGGGATTTTTGCCTCCGCACATCGCCACCAACGCCGATCTCGAGAAGATCGTGGAAACATCGGATGAATGGATCCGCACGCGCACGGGAATTCGCGAACGGCACTTTGTTGAGCCGGGCATGGCCACATCGCACATGGCCACGGCGGCCGCCGCCGAGCTGCTGAAGAACAAGAACGTCAATCCCGAAGAAATCGAAATGATCATCGTGGCGTCGGTGACGCCGGACATGATGTTTCCGGCGACGGCGTGCCTGGTGCAGGACCGGCTGGGAGCAAAGAATGCATGGGGATTCGATCTGTCGGCGGCGTGCTCCGGATTCGTGTTCGCCTTGACCGTGGGAGCGCAATTCGCCGGCGCGGGAACGCATCGCAAGGTGCTCGTGATCGGATCGGACGTGATGACGTCGATTCTCGATTTTCAGGACCGCGCGACGTGCGTGCTGTTTGGCGACGGCGCGGGAGCCGTGCTGGTGGAGCCGGCGGAATCCGGCTCGACGGACGGCATCATCGACTTTATGAATGATATTGACGGCTCCGGCGGCTGCAATTTGTATATGCCCGGCGGAGGGTCGCTGCATCCGCCTACGCGCGAAACGGTGGATAAACGAATGCACTACGTTCACCAAGAGGGCCAACAAGTGTTCAAGTATGCGGTGCGGCGGATGTGCGAAGTTTCGACGGCGCTGCTGGAGAGAAACGGATTTTCGAATCGGGACCTCGCGCTATTAGTGCCGCACCAGGCAAATCTGCGGATTATTCGCGCAACGCAGGAGCGGCTGGGGCTGGACGATTCCAAAGTGATGATAAATATCGACCGCTACGGGAATACGACCGCGGCGACGATTCCGCTGGGGCTGCGCGATGCGGTCAATGAGAAGCGATTGAAGAAGGGCGACCTTGTGCTGATCGTATCGGTGGGAGCGGGATTTACCACCGGAGGCATACTGTTGCGGTGGGCGTACTGAGATTACAAGCTGAGGCGGATTCGCTCGGGACAGGATTAGTAGGACCGGAGTTCGGCGACCATGGCCCGATTGGATTCGAGGCGAAGGTCCATCGAGACGGCGACGTATTGGGTGCAGGCAGCCATTTCACGCTGCGTCCAGGCGCTGGCTTGAGTTAGTCCGGCGGCTTCACAGAGCCACGCCAGGGATCGCATGGCCCGGTGATAGGAGCGGACGGGCCAGAGTTTTATATCCGAGGAGCCCATGCGGGGGCACATCTCGCTCATCGCCGTTAGGGTCGAAAAGCCATTTTGGCTCAAGGCGTTCGTGAAGCTGGCCTCGGCGGCTCGCAGACGGTCAGAGACCGGCTGAGCGGCGATATTCACCATGTTGGCCCGCCAGAAGAAAACCACGAACTGGGCCAGCATGGCGCCGGAGATCACGAGGATGAGGGCTGCGAGCATTTGCTTTTCTTCCATAGATATTCTGCCCGCCGGAGCGTCCCGCGCCAATGGGACTACAGTACCGTTCGGATGGAACCAGCTCTGACTTGGCTTATGGAACGCCGCCCTGTAAGCGCGCGCGGAAGTGCTTCCGTTACAATGAGATAGCGTGATGTGGGGGGAGTTGAAGGGTGTGAAGGCGCCAGGCGGAGAGGTTTACCACGATAGACGGAAGGGAGCAAGACAATGCGCTCATGGATATGGATAAGGATCATGTGCGGGATCTGCGCGGTCGCGTTGACGGTCGGATTCGCTGGCGCGCAGGGCGCGGTGCCAGCGAATTCGCAAGCCGGTGCGCAGGCAATTAAAAACGTGCTCGAAGAGCAGGTGGCGGCGTGGAATCGAGGGGACATTCCCGGATTCATGGCTGGCTATTGGAAGTCGGAGGATCTTGAATTCGTGAATGCCGAGGGAATCTTCCAGGGCTGGCAGGATGTTCTGAATCGCTATGAGCGCACCTATCCGAACCGGGCGGTGATGGGGCGGCTGACATTTTCAGGGCTCGAGATTCACGTGCTTTGCCCCGACACTGGCTATGTGGTTGGCCGCTTCCGGCTGCAACGCGCCAAGGATACGCCGCAGGGCGTATTCACGCTGATCTTCCACAAGTTCCCGGAGGGCTGGAAAATCATCAACGACCACACCACCGAATTCCCCGCCCGCGTGCCGCCGAAAAACCCTTCCTAGTGTCACGTTACCGAAAAAAGTGACACGCGGTTGCGCGGGTGCCGCACCCCTTGGTGTTTAAGGGTACGGGTTTTCTTCAATTCTTCAAACTCGAACATGCGAAATAAATTGCTTCGGATTTATGGCCATGGGCATTTACATTTCATTACGTTCAGTTGCCATCGGAGACAAAAACTGCTGGGCACAGCCCGGGCACGAAATCTTTTTGTGCAGGTGCTCGGAGAGGTAAGGAATCGACACCAGTTCTCTCTCGTGGGTTATGTGGTGATGCCCGAGCACGTGCATTTATTGATCGCCGAGCCGCGGAAGGGAAACCCCTCGAAAACAATTCAGGCGCTGAAACAAAGCGTGTCACGCAGACTGCGGAACAACAGCAGGCGGAAGGGAGCGCCAAATCAACTTCGTCTGGGATTTGCGGTTACAGAAACCGGCGCGCATTTTTGGCAGCGTCGTTTTTATGATTTCAACGTGTGGAGTGATGAAAAAAAAAGAGAAAAGCTCCAGTACATGCATTTCAATCCGTTGAAACGCGGTCTGGTGCGCGATCCGAAGGACTGGCCGTGCAGCATTTACGGTTTTTATGCCGGACACAACCATGGATTATTGAAGATTGACTCGCCGTAGTGCGAGCAGCGAAAGACAAGTCAAAAACCGCACCTTTAAACACCAAAGGGTGCGCCACCCACTTCTTACCTGATCCAACGAGTGCATTTTCTAGCCTGCGCCACGCGCCGCTAAGCGTCGGCCACCCGCCACGACGGCAACGTTTCCTCGGCACTCGAAGGCCCGGATGTCGCGTTATGGACTGCGCGGAAACAGGGGGCAGGCCAGGAATTCGTGTCGTGTTGCGGGGGTGCCCCACGCTCACAAACCCGAGCATGGCTCACCCGAAAAATCAATCCTCGCCTGGCCCACTCGCGCCGCAGCGGCCAAACGAAAAGCCACAGAGTCTCGGGGATGCACTGCCGTGAACCAACAGACGGCATTAACAAGAATTAATTTTAGATTCAGGCAAGAGGGTGGGGCTTCTGCTAGCGTTCGTGTAGTGTCCTTCGGTCCGCGGGGTGCCAGAACCATTTCCTCGTGCTGGAGAAGCCAGGCGATGGCACGGCCTTCAGGAACCGAAGTTCGGTTGCTCGAAGAAACAACTTAAAGGAGGGAACGATGAAGTCAGTGCTAAAGTGCTTTCTCGGGATAGTCGGTGCTCTCACGCTCGCGTCCGCTGTTGCCGCAGCGCCGTCACCCACCGGGGCCATCAAAGGGAGCGTCATCAACCCCGCCGGCAAGGTGGTAGCGGGGGTTTCCGTTTCGGTGAACCGGGCCAAATCAAACACCCACCTGTCTGACGTCACAGGGACGACGGGGGACTTTGTGTTTACCAGCCTGCCCCCCGGAGACTACCGTGTGACCGTTAAGGCCAAGGGGTACGCACCCGTGGTTCAGCCTGTTATTGAGGTGATAGCTGGCAAGACAACGCCGGATGCGGTCTTCCTCAAGCCGCCGGTTAAAGCGGCTTCGCAGAAGAAGACGTAACAGGCGATCGACGGAACCCGGCCCTCCGTCTAGCCCCATCGGGTTCGGAAACCTCATGGTTGACTAGATGACGTTGTCGGGTGGGCGGCCCACTCTAGTTTCGGCTGTGACAGAAAAAGGGAGCGGTTCAGAAGCGACGAATGGAACAGTACTAGGGGACGATGACAGCAGTGTGTTTCATTGAGGCGGCTGTCGCAAGGCAGCCATCATTTGGTGGAAGACAGGGTAGGACCAGTTTTCTTTGATGAGGTTGCCAGAAAAGCCGAAGCCCGTTGTGATGCGGACGCGGGTCTGATTGCCGTGTGATTCGAGGACGGCGGTCACTTTTTCTCCGCCGGGATTACGAGGTTTCCGAAAAAGCCAAATCGAATGCTTAGTCCAAGGGCGCTTGCATTCGACGAGGGTGGAAGTTGCTTTTGTGACTTTGCAGTTGAAAGTCCGCATGGCGGGGGTGAGTGCCGCGAGGATTTGAGCTGAGGTGAAGGGAATGGTTTGGTCGATGCTGGCGTCGATGGTGGCGGCAGCGGAAGAAAGGCGACTGATCCACTTGGCGCGCACATCTGTGATGAGCCCCTGGCCCACGGTGGCATAGCGGATGCGAAAGATGTTGTACTTTCCGAAGACCACGCGCGCGAGTTCGTGCTGTCCGAGTGGCCGCGCAGCGCCGACGCAGGGCTTCGTTAACTGCCATTCGTAGACCATGCTGTATTCGTCCTGCTGGATTACATTCCATCGCGTTACGCCGGGACATTCTTTTTCGCGCCGGGCCTTGATGGCCTCAAGAAAGGCCTGAGGAGAATCTGAACGGCGCGACGGGAGGTCTTGGACGGTAACCAGCTCCTTCCAGTTGTTGATGTCATCTCCTTTGCGAATCAACTCAAGGTCGTCGGATTTGCTCCCGTGCACAACTTGCCAGTCCGCTGGCAGAGAGAAGTACAAGTGTTCGCCATGGATGCCAGCGTATTGTGCAGCCGCGGGACGCGGCCAGGAGATGAGAAACAAGAAGAGGAATGCCGAAAGGAAGTTTTTCATGGGCGTGTGGCGCATGCCTGGCGACATCTTTTCCTCTTGTGACATCGGCAGCGGCAGACCGATGATACCATCGCACCAGTCACCGAACAGTGACTTACTCGGCCTTGCCGTGGGTGTCGCACCCTTTGGCTTGGAAGGGTGCGGTTATTCAAGCGCGAACCATGCCCGAAGACTCACGCGGGACCCCGCCGCACACCTCGCCATCCGCGGCGAAAAAACCATCGTAGATAAAAAGCCCGCTCGCGCTTTCCCTCTCCACGCAATTCAACGATAATGGTTTGTTCGAAATGAGCCGGCGAATCTCCATTCTCATCCTCCTCGCGCTTTCCATCGGCATTTACGCCGGGACGTCCGCTTGGCCGCCCTTGCTCGATAGCTCCGACGCGGGCCACGCCGAGGCCGCGCGCGAAATGCTGGAAAGCCACAACTGGGTGATTCTGCACATCAACGGGATTCGCTATCTGGAAAAGCCGCCGCTGCCCTACTGGCTGGTCGCGGCGAGTTACGCGGTATTGGGAGTGAGCGCGTTCGCGACGCGGTTCCCGCTGGCGATCTTCGTGGTGGCGCTGGTGCTGATGGTTTATTTTTTCGGGCGGCGATGGTTTGGCGAGCGGGCGGGATTTTACGCGGGGCTGGTGATGTGCACGTCGCCCGGCGTTTTCCTGTTTACGCGGATCATGATACCCGAAGCGATTTACGCGTTTTTTTTTACGGCGGCGTTTTATTTATGCCTGCGCGCGTGGCAGGGAACGATTGCGGAACGCCCGGCGTATTGGGGCGCGGCGGCGCTGATCGCGCTGGCGGTGCTGACGCGCTCGCTCATCGGCATCGTCTTCCCCGTGGGGATTTTTTTCTTCTTCATGCTGGCGACGGGACGCTTGAAGGAGTGGCGCAGGCTGCCGCTGATTTCGAGCGCGATCGTGTTTCTGATCGTGGCGCTGCCATGGCATATTGCCGCGCTATTCAGCGGGCGAGGATTTTTCGGCGGCTTTTTTTGGTTCTATTTTATCAACGAGCAGATTTTCAGGGCGATTGGCTGGCGCTACCCGGCGGATTATGAGGCGGTGCCGCTGTGGCTCTGGGTGGCGGAGCTGATCGTGTGGTTCTTTCCGTGGATTGCGTTTTTGCCCTGGGCAATCCGCGAAATGCCGAAGCTGCGGAGCTGGCGAAAAGGATTGGATGAGCGGGGACAGGCGCTGGTGCTATTGACCGTGTGGGCGCTGTTTATCCTGCTTTTCTTTTCGTGGACGAAGAGCCGCATGGAGTATTACAGCTTCAGCGCGTGGCCGGCGATTGCGATTTTGCTTGGAGTAGGATTGGCGCGCGCGGAAGAGATGCCGGCGCGGTGGCTGCCGCGCGTGCAGGGCGCGCTGGCGGCACTGGGAGCGCTGATTGCGGCACTCCTTGGAGGGATGCTGTGGATTTCGCGGGGCATCGCTTCGACGGGCGATATTTCGTCGCTGATGCAGCTGCATCCGGCGGGTTTTTACCGCGTGGCGATGTCCGACTTCATGGATCTGACGCCGCAGGCGTTCGCGGATTTGCGGCACCAGGCGCTGGCGGCGATGATTGTGATCGCCGGGGGATTTTTTGGCGCGTGGCTGTTGCGGAGGCGCGGGCGCCATCTCGCGGCAAGCATGACGCTCGGGTGCATGATGGCAGCGTTCTTTTTCTGCGCGAACTGGGCGTTCGGTGTTTTTACGCCGCGTCTTTCCTCCGAGCCGATCGCGAAAATCATCATGAAGTATTATCAGCCGGGAGACAAAATCGCGCTGTACGGCGAGTACGACGCGGGCAGCAGCCTGGGATTTTATACGCGGAAGCGCATCTGGATTTTCAACGGGCGGTACAACGGACTCGAATTCGGATCGTATTATCCGGACGCGCCGCATATTTTTCTGAATGACTATACGTTCTGGCCCGTGTGGCGCGGCAGCGAACGCGTGTTTCTGGTGGTGCCGCCGGAGCAGACGCAAGCGGCACTCGTGCGCATGCCTCCGAACGGCACGTTCCTGCTGACGCAAATCGGCGGGAAGACGGTATACGTGAATCATCGAATCACGCCGGACGAGCCGAGCCTCGCGCAGCTCAGAGAACATGCCGAGCGGACCGGGGATATTTCGCCGGCAGCGGCACTATCCGGCAAGCTAAACGGTGGTGTTGCGCGGAAACGCAGCTAAGGCGCGACGCGCCAGCCGGCGCGAATCTGTGCGTGGCAGGATGACATCCGAAGGGAGGATCCATTGCGCGCTGTGATTACGGGCGGAGCGGGATTTCTGGGATCGCATCTTTGCGATCAGTTTATCGCGCGCGGATGGGATGTGGTGTGTCTGGACAACCTGAGCACGGGCGCGGAAGCGAACATTCAGCATCTGATGGCCAATCCGCGATTCCGCTTTTTGCGGCACGATGTGACACGCTATATCGACGTGCCGGGGCCCGTGGACGCGGTGATGCACTTTGCGTCGCCCGCCAGTCCCGACGATTACCTGAGACTACCGATCCAGACGCTGAAGGTGGGATCGCTGGGAACGCACAACGCGCTGGGACTGGCATGGGCGAAACAATCGAGATTTCTTCTGGCCTCCACGTCGGAGTGCTACGGCGATCCGGACGTCAGCCCGCAGCCGGAAAGTTACTGGGGACACGTGAATCCGATTGGGCCGCGCGGCGTTTATGACGAGGCCAAGCGATTCGCCGAAGCGATGACGATGGCGTACCATCGCGCGCACGGAGTGGATACGCGCATCGTGCGAATTTTTAACACCTACGGGCCGCGGATGCGATTGAACGATGGCCGGGCGCTTCCCAATTTTCTTTATCAGGCGCTGTCAGGCCAGGCGATTACGGTGTATGGCGACGGCCATCAGACGCGGAGTTTCTGTTACGTCTCGGATTTAATCGCGGGAATTTTGGCGCTGTTCGATTCGGGCGAGCATCTGCCGACGAACATTGGCAATCCGCAGGAAATCACGATCCTGGAATTCGCGGAACGAATTCGCAAGCTGACGGGCGGCCAAGCCGCGCTCGTGTTTAAGCCGTTGCCACAAGATGACCCGAAGAGGCGATGCCCCGATATCCGCAAGGCGCAGGCGCTGCTGCACTGGGAGCCAAAGGTGAGCCTGGAAGAAGGACTGAAAATCACGCTCGAATATTTCCAGAAAAAGATGGCTGAGGAGCGATCCAGCTCAGGCTAAAACTTTTGTTTCACCGCGAACGGGCAGATCCGGCCGGCCGATGGAATGATATTCGAAGCCGAGCGCCTTCATGGCTTCGGCGGAGAGCAAATTGCGGCCGTCCATCACAAGCGGCCTGGCCATGTCCTTGTGAATGCGCGCCCAATCGAGCTTGCGGAACTCTTCCCACTCCGTGACGATGAGCAAAGCGTCCGCGCCGCGAGCGGCTTCATAGGCATCCGTAGCGCAATTGAGATCCGGGAACTGCTCGCGAATCTTTTCCATCGCCTGCGGATCATAGGCGCTGAGGCGCACGCCTTCGGCTTGCAAACGCTTGATCAGTTCGATCGATGGAGCAAAGCGAATGTCGTCGGTGTTGGCCTTGAATGCGAGGCCGAGCATGGCGATCTGCTTCCCTTTGAGCACCCAGAGCGAGTGGCGGAGCTTTTCGACGAAGCCGGCGATTCGCTGGTGATTGATGCGTTCCGCTTCGCGGAGCATGGCGAAGTCCACACCGTTGCGTTCGGCCAGGCGCACAAAAGCTTGAAGGTCCTTGGGCAGGCAAAAGCCGCCGAACCCAAGGCCGGGGCGAAAAAAATGCGCGCCGATGCGAGGATCGAGCCCGACGCCGTGCATGACTTCCTCGATATTGGCGCCGAGTTTTTCGGCGAGATCGGCGACCATATTGGCGTAGGAGATTTTGAGCGCGAGGAAAGAATTCGATGCGTGCTTGATCAGCTCCGCGCTGTTGATGGTGGTGACGAGCCATGCGGGCGGAGGCGACGGCGGGCACGCGCCGTCGTGCACCGGACAGTGGAACTTTTGCTCGAGCACGGGGCGGTAAATTTCGTGAAGCTGTTTTTCCGCGACTTCGTCGCTGACGCCAATCACGATGCGATCGGGATGGAGAAAGTCGCTGACCGCCGTGCCTTCGCGCAAGAATTCAGGATTCGAAGCGACGCGAAAGCGCGCGCCGGAGCCGCGGCCGTAGATTTCCAGCACGCGCTTCAATTGCTGGCCTGTTTGCGCCGGCACAGTGCTTTTTTCGACGACCAGCTTGTCGGATTTCGCCTCGGTGGCGATCATCTGGGCCACGCGGTCGATGGAGCTTAGGTCCGCGTCGCCCGTCGGAAGCGGAGGGGTTCCCACGCAAATAAAAATGGCCTCGCCTTCGGTGGCGGCCCTGGCCGGATCGGCGGAAAACGACAAGCGGCCTTGCTTGCGATTTTTTTCCACGACGCGGTCGAGGCCTGGCTCGAAGATCGGGAGCTTGCCGCGATCGAGCGTATCGATTTTTGATTTGTCGTTATCCGTGCAGAGGACATGATGACCCAGCTCCGCCAGGCACGCGCCGGTGACCAGACCGACGTACCCGGCGCCAATTACGGATATTCGCACGCGTTTCTCCTCGAACTGAGTATGGTACCTGAGACCTCAAATTGCGCCCACGTATTTTCGTACATTCGCCCGCTCCGGCCAATACCAGAATCGCGGCATACGGCTCCTTGACGGGATTCCCCCGCGGAGTGTATACCTCCACGCGCATGGAGGAATCATGTCGAAAAGAATTCTGGCGCTTGGCATTAGCCTCTGCGTCATCTTCGGGTCGAACGCACTATTTGCGGCGAAGAAGCAGAAGCCTCCCTTGACGCTGGATGCGTTCTTCAATTCCGTTTCGTTTCCGGCGATTGCTGTGTCTCCGAACGGGCAAAACGTGGTGATTGAAACAGAGCGGGCGGATTGGGCGACGAATCGATTTCGTACGGACTTGTGGCTGTACAAGACGAGTGACGGGACGCTGACTCGGCTGACGCAGTCGGGAAGGGATTCCGCACCGCAGTGGTCGCCCGACGGGCGCTGGATTGCGTTTCTCCGCAACCGCCCAAAGGCGAAAGACGCCGAATCGAAGAAAGGTCACAAGAACGCCGAGACGCAGGTTTACGTAATTTCGGCGCACGGCGGAGAGTCGTTTGCCGCGACGAGCGCGAGGGAAAATGTTCATGCGTTTTCGTGGTCCGCGGATTCGCGGGAAATTTTCTTTGCGACGCGCGAGCCGTGGACAAAAGAGCAGGACGCCGCGTACCGGAAGAAATGGAAGGATGTGATTCAGTACCGCGCCGCGGAGCGGAGTGACCGAATCTTTGCGGCCGATTTCGGCGCGATCGCCGCCAGGAATCAAGCAGACGCAAGCGAGAACAGCACGAATGTCGCAGTGCGGGAAATTGCGGCGACACCCTATCGCGTGCAGCAACTGACGAGCTCGCCGGATGGGCAATGGCTCGCGTTTGTGACCGAATCGATTTCGCAGCGGGAGGAATCGCCTGGCGATGACGGCATTTATCTGATCGATCTCCGCGCCGGCGCGCAGAAACATGCCGCTGCGATTCCGCTGCTGAATCATCCGCAGGCATTTTTCAGCCGGATCGCGTGGGCGCAGGACAGCAAGCACGTGTTTTTCTCGTTTCTCAACGGCTCGGTGGAAGGGCCCTATCAGGACGCGCAAGAGCGAGTCTATTGGGCCGCAGTGGACGGAAAGACAGCGACGCGTTGCGGGCCGCCAGGAGATGGCCTGGCCTGCGAAAGATGGGGCAGCAAATTTTTCGGCTCGATGAACGGCTTCGCGCCGCTGGGGAGTGGCGGGTTGCTGGCGGCGGGAAGGTTGGGCACGGAGGTCCAGCCGTATTTCGAGCGCGATCCGGCGTCGAGCTTTGTTCAACGGCCGGGGCAAGCGGGCACATACGAAAAACTTTCCGCAGCGGCGCATTCGCCGCGCGTCGCATTTGTTTATTCGTCGCAGGAGACTCCGGCGGAAGTCTATTTGGCGGAAGGCCCGGACAAAATGAACGAGGCGCGGCGCATCACGTCTTTCAATCAGCAATTCACGCATTATGCGATGCCGCGGGCCAAATCGTTTCACTGGAAGGCGGATGATGGCGTGACGGTGGAAGGAATGCTGATTTATCCGCCGGGGAAATTCGGCGAGAAGAATTTGCCGATGTTCACGCTGATTCATGGCGGGCCCGAAGACGCGGATGGAAATCATTTCGAGGCGGATTGGTATCAATGGGGGGATTTGGCCGCGAGCGACGGCTGGCTCGTATTCGAGCCGAATTATCGCGGGTCGGTGGGATACGGGGACGCGTTTGCGCTGGGAATCATTCCGCACATTGTTTCAAAACCGGGCAAGGACATTTTGGAAGGCGTTGACGCGCTGGTGAAAGACGGGACGGCCGACCCCAATCATCTGACGGTTGGCGGATACAGCTATGGCGGTTACATGACGAACTGGCTGATCACGCAAACCACGCGATTCAAGGCCGCGGTGACCGGCGCGGGGGCGGTGGAGCACGTGGCGAACTGGGGGAACGACGACACGACGTTTGACGACGCCTATTTTCTGGGCGGAGTGCCGTGGAAGACGGAACAAAACTACAACGCGGAGGCGGCGATCTGGCAAATCGGCAAAGTGCGAACGCCGACGCACATGGTCGCGGGGGCCGACGACATTCGCGTATATGTGGGGGAAGATTATTTGCTGGAGCGGGCGCTGCACACGATGGGAGTGCCGTCGGCACTGCTGATTTTTCCGGGCGAGGGGCATTCGCTGGCCATTAACCCATGGCACGGGAAAATAAAGGTGCGAGAAGAGTTGAAGTGGCTCGACAAATACGGCCGGTAGCGCGATCAGGATTTGGCGAGAAGAAAACTGCCGATGACGAGCGCATCCGCGCCGGAGCAGAAATAACTTCGAACCGCGTGCCGCGGCGAGAGCACGAGCGGCTCGCCAAACAGGTTGAACGACGTGTTCAGCAAGACCGGTGCCGGCGCTTGCGCGCCAAAGCTCTTCAAGAGCGCCCAGTAGGAGGGATTCGCCTCGCGCGCGACAACGTGCAGACGAACGAGATCGCCGGGCAATGCGTGCATGGATAGCATTTCGCGGTGTTCCGGCCGGAGGCGGCCCATGGTGGCCATGAAATGCGCGGGAGGCGTGAACTCGAAGTATTTTCCGGCGTCCTCTTCCGGAACGGAAAGGGCGAAGGGGCGGAACGGCTCGCGTTGCTTGACATAGTCGTTGAGATTTTCCTTTACGTACGGCGCCCAGGGAGAAGCAAGAATGCTGCGATTGCCGAGGGCGCGCGGGCCAAATTCGGCTGCGCCCTGGAACCAGCCAACGATTTTTCCGGAGAGTAACAGCTTCACGGTTTCGCCGATTTTCGTTGCATCCGAATCCAGCCAGCGATAAACCGCCTTGCAGTTGTCGAGTACCTTCTTGATGTCATCGTTGGAATAACTCGGACCCAAATACAAATCGGAGAGTGGCGCGATTCTCGCGTGGGATTTTGTCTGTTGCCGGGCCAGCCACGCGGCGCCGAGCGCTGTTCCTTCATTCCCCGACGCGGGCTGCACGAAGACTTTTTCAAAACCAGATTTCTGCTCGATAGCGGAAACAAGAAGCGGGTTCAGGAAAAGCCCGCCCGCGAGGCAAAGATTGGAAACGCCGTGGCGTTCGCGAAGAGACGCGGCCAAATCGGCGACGACGATTTCACACGCTTTTTGCAGACTGCTGGCCAGCGTCGCGCGCATGGAATCGTCGATTTCGGTCTGGGGCTGCGACGTGATGCCGAGCTGATCGTAAAAGTTTTGAGAAAACGCCAGACGGCCCGCAAAACCCGGACGGAAGTACGCGGAATCGAGTTTGGGGAACGGGCTGGAACCGTGGCGAATCATTTGCAGGAACACGTTCACAAAAGCGGGTTCCGCGGTAAGGCTGAGCCACTGCGTCTTATGTTCATGTTCGCGGGGACGGTAGCCGATCAACTCGGTCACTTGCGAATAGACCCAAGCCAGGGAATGAGGGAAGGAGATGGTTTGCTCGGCACGAATGTTTTCGCCTTCGCCCACGGCAACCATTCCCGATTGACCGTCTCCGTGTTCATCGAACGTGAGGATCAAGGCGCGGTCGAACGGCGAGGCGTAAAACGCGCTGGCGGCGTGGCAGAGATGATGATTGAAATTGAGCACGGGCACGCGAGCGTCGCCAGAGAGCAAGCGGAGGATGCGCTGGTTGTTCAAGTCACGGGCAAGCTCGCCGAGGATTTTGCTTTCGTAATAGGCGCTGGAAACGGGCGCGAGGGGCAAAAAGCTGGAGCGCAGCGCGGCGCGGCGAGTCCACGAGCGCCAGGGACAACTGGCGACGGCGATCGCGTCAATGTCACGCCAGCCGATTCCGGCGCGCTCGAGGCAAAAACGAATCGCGCTGCGCGGAATTCCCGAGGCGGCGCGAACGCGCTCGAGTTTCGATTCCTCGATGGCGGCGGAAAATCCCGAGCCGCCGAGAAGAGCGGCGGCCGTATCGTGATCGAGCGCGGATAGGCCGAGGAAGTTCATTCACGGTAAAGCAATGTCAGGGTTTGGTGCGCCCGAACGAACGCCCGTGGGTCAGAATGCCTCGAAGACCCATTAAAATCAGGCGTGGCTGGCTGACGCATACGCGCCAGAGAACCTTCAAGGCTTCGTCACGGGAATACTGGCTCAGGGAGCGCTTCGCGGGAGCGTTGAGCGAATCCACGAGGCCGCTATAATCATCCTGCGTGAAGTGATGCATGGCGCGGCGGATGAGCAGGTGCAGATCAAGCTCACGGCGCAATTCGCGCAACTCGCGGCTGGGACCTCCTCGCAAAATCGCTTCGGCCACACCGGCCGCGCCGCGCAATCCCGTGACAATCCCGCCGACGGTGCTGACTTTGACCTGGTCCGCCGCGTCACCGACAAGAAACACCTGGCCGCCGCCGAGTTTCTTCCGCACCGGAACCCAGCGGGTATAAACGGGGATGCGCGCGCCCTGGAAAGCAATCGGCTCGAGCTTGCGCTTTACGAGAAATGCTTCCAGGTGCTTGCGTGCCTCTGAACCGACTTCACCGATCAAACCAAGCGCGCCACGCTCCGGCGATTCGGGAATCAGCCAGTAAAAATAGGGGGTATCCGCCGGGACGAACCAGACGCGGACCGTATCGGGAGACATATCCTTCGGAAGCGGAACGATGGCCTGGACAAGCGGAACTGTTTTTGATTTCGGCCACCCCGCGGCGTGGGCGACACGGCTGGATGCGCCGTCTCCGGCGACAACCGTCTCCGCGGAAAGCTGTTCGGTGCTGTTTTTCGCGGCGTGCTCCAGCTCCAAAGTGATTTTGCCGGCGTTCGCGGTGAGACTGCGAAAATTTCTTCCCAGGTGGATCCGCGCGCCAGCCTTTTGCGCGCATTCCGCCAGTGAACGAATGAGCTTCGAGCGCTCGATAATCAAATCTGGCTCGTCGAGGGTGATGGTGGCGGCGCGGCCATCCGTGAAAAGCTCGAATTTTCGAATTTCATTGATGATGCACGAGGAGCCCGCGTCTCCGAGCAGGTCTTTCATGCGGCGAGTAACAATCAGAGTGCGAGCGGCGGGATCGATGCTGCCGGATTGTTCGAATACGCGCACAGCGGCGCCCGCGCGCGCGAGCAAGTACGCAGTGAAAAGACCAGCGGCGGATCCACCGACGACTGCAATGGATTCATCGCCCCCACGAATGGCGGAAGGGCTATTTGGCAAGTGATCGGGCACGGACAAGGGCATCCTCTTCCACGGGAGTTTGCTGCTCGGTCTCTTGCTCTGCGTGAGATGGAGGCCGCGACACTATGGTTGCCGGGCCCACGGTCAAATGTCCGCTCATGTGCCGCGGAAGCATTCTAAATTGCACAAAGCGAGACGTCCAGAAAAGCGAGTATAGCGTAACTGCTCCATTGCGCAATAGGACTAGAGCGGTTGATGCGGGCTGGTGGGATTCAACGAGGCAAGGGCCGCACGGTGTGGTTTCTCCTGACGCTCGAAGGGCGAGCGTTCCAGAGCGATCACGGCCACGGCGCCCGCGGCGATGAGGACGCCGCAAAGCGCATAAGCGCCGGGCGAGGGCAAGTACGTTACGAGAAGGCCCAGCGCGCCGAACACACCACCCATGCCGTACAAAAACAGGACGGCGCCTTTGTGGCCGAATCCGATATTCGACAGGCGGTGCGCGGTGTGATCCTTTCCCGGCGAGGTGAATGGCACGAGGCCGCGGCGGCTACGGGAGATGGCGATCAACGTCGTATCGAAAACCGGGACGCCGAGAATCAGCACGGGCAGAAGCCAGCCGGCTGGAGAATGCGCGTCCACGGGGCGCAGCTTCAGGCCGAGAGTGGCCATCAGGAATCCCAGCAACATGGCGCCACCATCCCCCATGAAAATCCTGGCGGGAGCAAAATTCCATCTCAAGAAGCCCAAAGCGGCGCCGAGAGCTGCGGCAGCAAGGGTGCCGACGAGAAATTGACCATTGAGAAAGGCGGCGATGGTGAAAAAGGCAGCGGCGACAGCGGCGACACCGGCACAGAGGCCGTCCAAATGATCGAGAATACTGAACGCCGCAGTGATGCCCACGACCCAAAACAGTGTGAGCGCGATATCCAATATGGCGCCCAATCTGCCGGACAGAAAGTCCGCGAAGACTTGCGCATGAATCCCGAACGCGAGGAGGATGCAGGCGGCCAGGGGCATGCTGATGAACAGCTTGATCTGATGATGCAGCTTGCCGGTGTCGTCGAGTATGCCGGTGATCGCGAGAAGGGTGGCACCGGCTAGAATCGCCAGAACTTCCGCGCGGGCTCCGTCGCGTATGGTGAGGACAACGGCCAAAACGAAGGCGGCGTAGATTGCAACGCCGCCGAGCAACGGCACCGGCGTCACGTGAACTTTGCGCGTACTCGGCTGATCCACCATGCCGATGCGCAGGGCAAACTGCCGCACGGGCGCCGTCAAGATCAGTGACGCCAACAAGGCAATCGAGAAGGCAATCCAAATACTTGACATGGCCGAATATCCTGAAGAGCTAACGCGTGGTCAGCATGCTCTCCAAACGCTCCTTGACCTGCTCCGGTCTGCGATCGGCGAAATACCAGTCCATCGTCCGCCGCAAACCATCACGGAAATTGACCTTCGGCTCAAAACCGAGAAGCTGCTTGGCGAGAGCGTTATCCGCGACGCGGTTTGCCGGACCCGTTGGCATATTGCGAAGAAACTTGAAGTCCGCTTTTTTGCCGGCGTATTCGAGGACAAGCCGCGCGGCGTCGATGACGCGAACGCGCTCCATGGTGCCGAGGTTTACGGCGGTGCCATCGTTGATTTTTTCCGCCGCGAGGATGGTGCCGTTGACGATGTCGTCGACATAGGTCCAATTACGGATCTGCTGGCCATCGCCCCAAATCTCGAACGGATTTTGGTCCACGAACGCGCGGGCAATCATGGCAATGACGGCGTGATTTTCGACGCCGCGCGGGCCATAGACCGTGAAGTAGCGGCAGGACGCGGCGCCTAGTTTATATTCACGGTGATAGGCCTCTAGCGTCATCTCCGCCATCAGTTTTGCCCAGCCGTACATATTGTCCGCATCGTGCGGCGGCTTAACGTCAGTTTCCTTAAGGTAAATTTCCTTGGTTGTGTCGGTTTGCATATAGTTCGGGTAGACGCAGCCAGAAGACGCGTAGCAAACCTTTTCGACGCCGGCCTTCACGGCCTCCCAGAAAACGAGCCCGTCGAGGAAGAGGTTGGAGGCAGGGCCAGCCTGGTGCAGATCGACGTAGCCACGACCGCCATGATCGGCGGCGAGATGAAATACAACCTGAATGCCCTTCATTGCGGCGCGCGTGACGCCAGGCTCGCGCAAATCCGCCTCAATGAAACTTACTTTTCCCGTTTTAACGTGCTCCTGAATATTTTCCAATCGGCCGCTTGAGAGATCGTCCACGACGCGAACTTGAGCACCGCGCGCGAGCAGGGCATCAACGAGATTCGAGCCGATGAACGAGGCACCTCCCGTGACCAAAACCTTCCTGTTTTTCCACATTACGATTGACTCCGCGCGCCCTGAGGGTGAGCTGCTTCTTCGATGACTGCCGTGAATTTCTCCAACTCCTTTACTCTAGCATAATCCGCAGCGGCCGCATGCGCGCGCCGGCCCATGGCTTCCAGGCGTGCAGGATCGCTTTTGAGCGTTCGGATGGCCGCAGCAACCTCGGCGGGATTATCCGGGTCGGCCACGAGGCCGCAATCGGCCGAACGCACAATGCGCGCCACGTCCGTGTCTTCGGGCGTGACCGCGAGGATGGGACGGCCAGCGGCCAGGATGGAATAAAGCTTGCTGGGAACGACAACGCCAGCCAAGCCTCTCCGTATCGTGACGATGTGAATATCTCCGGCAGCCATGACGCAAGGAATTTCCTCGGGCGGCCGGAACGGAAGAAAGCGCACCATGGCGGAGCCGCGGCTGGATTCTTCGAGCCGCGCACGATTGGCGCCATCGCCGACGAAAATCATTCGCGTACCGTTTTCGGGAAGCAATTTTGCGGCGTCGAGCAGAGTTGTCCATGCACCGTAGAAGCCCAAATTCCCCGCATGAAGAACGACAAAATCCGCGGAGCCTCGAATTTCGCCGATTGCCGGATGATTGGACGGTGCGGCAGCCGCGGGAACGGAGGCGCCGTCGCGAACGACTACTACGCGTTCCGGAGTCACGCCTTTCGAAAGGATGAGATCGCGCATATCATCGCCGAGAACAATGACGCGCGTGGCTTGGCGCAACGCGCTGCGGTGCATGCGTTCCCAGAGGGCGATCCAGCCGGTCGGGCGGACAATATCTCCGCCGAGAGCCATGTCCGGATACAGGTCGCGAATGTTGTAGACGAAGGGAATACGCTTCATGCGCGCCACTGCCGCGCCGACGATTCCATTGAACGGCGGATCCGTCATGGCAAGCACGAGATCCGCTTTGATGGCCAACGCGCGAGGAACAGCCAGCGCGGCGTAAGAGAGGTAGTTGGCCACGCGACGGCGCATCTGGTGGCGCGAATAGGTGGCCGACCCGACGCGCTCAACCGTGAGATTGCCTCTTACATCGCGACGAAGAAACTGGAACGGATAGCGCTCATCCGGATCGTAGGACGGACGGCCGGCGAGCGCGGTCACCTGATGGCGTTTTGACAAGGCATCCGCGACCGTAGCTGCGATTTTCGCCGTCGCGGACGTGTCCGGCGGAAAATATTCGTTTAATAATAAAATGTGCAAAGCAAATCTTCCCATGTGCCTGCCGCGCCTATGGAAGCAGCCGTAATAGGATAGATGCAGAAGTTCGCGGCTCGCGTTTCGTTCACGACCTTATATCCAATACGGCAGCGGATGATTCTTCGCTCGAGCGTTCGCTCGATTTCTTCTCCAGCAAAACGTTACCCAAAACCAAAACGTCCATTTTTGTGCGCTCAAAACAGGCCAGAGCTTCCTCGGGCCGACAGACGATCGGCTCGTTGTCGTTGAACGATGTATTCAGAAGCACAGGAACGCCCGTTAAATCGCCGAAAGCGCGGAGAAGGCTCCAGTAGAGCGGATGCGTTTGACGGCTGACGGTTTGCAGGCGGGCGGTGCCGTCGACGTGCGTGGGCGCGGGAATGACGGCGCGTTTCGACGGGCGCACGGCATACGCAAACGTCATGAATGGCGATGGATGGGAGCGCTCGAAATATTCTCCGGCGGCTTCCTCGAGAATCGACGGAGCAAAAGGCCGGAAAATTTCGCGGTGCTTGATGCGGCGATTGAGCGTCTCCTTCATTTGCGCGCGGCGGGGATCGGCGAGAATGCTGCGATTTCCCAGGGCGCGCGGACCCCATTCGGCGCGGCCTTGATACCAACCGACGACTTTTCCCTGAGCGATGTGCCGCGCTGTTGCTTGCAGCAGCGCGTCTTCGGAGAGCTCGGCGACATGCGTGTCTTCCGAATTTGACGGACGCTTCGCGATGGCTTGACGAATCTCGGCCGGCGCGAAACCGGGTCCCCAGAAGGCATGGTCCATTTCGAAGCTGCGCGGCTTTCCTAGAATCTGATGGTAGACGGCAAAGGCGGCGCCGAGGGAAAGTCCACCGTCGCCGGCGGCTGGCTGGACATAAACGCGCTCGAAGGGCGTGCGCTCGAGAATTTTTCCATTGGCGACGCAATTGAAGGCGACGCCGCCCGCGAGGCAGAGAGTTTTTGCCTTCGTCTGCGCGTGGAGGGCATTCACGTTCGCAAGAAGGACGTCTTCGAGATGCGCTTGCATGCTCGCGGCAAAATCCTTGTGGCGCTGTTCGAGTGGTTGTTCGGGCGCGCGCGCGCGGCCAAACTGCTCTTCCAGGAACGGGGAAAACAGGCGTCCGAGCACAGGTGTCTCGCCGGCCTTTCGCCATGTCATCTCCGGCCCGCTCCGGTGATGAGTGAAATAGCGGAGATTCAGGCGGAAGCCGATGGGCTGCTCGGCGCGCACGATTCGTCGAAATTCGCCGAGATATGCGGGCGAGCCGTACGCGGCGAGCCCCATCACCTTGTATTCATCGCCGAATTTCAAAAATCCGAGATATTGCGTCATCGCCGTATAAAACATTCCCAGCGAATGGGGAAAGGCGATCGAGCCGGAGACGCGAATCCGCGATCCCTCGCCCACGCCCCACATCGTGCTCGCGAAATCGCCCAAGCCGTCCGCGGAGAGCACGGCGGCGCGGTCGAAGGGCGAAACGAAAAACGCGCTGGCTAGATGCGCCTGGTGATGCTCGACGCGATGGAACTGCGCGCGAATGCTGTGCGGGTCGATGTCAAATGCCGAGGCGAGTTCCTCTTTGATTCCGGCGAAGCGCCTGAGGACCCTGGCGCGTTCGAGCGCAAAATGAGGCATGCGCAAAGCAAAGCGTAGCTTTGTGCCAAGGCGCGCCCAGGGATTACGCGGCACGGCGATGTGGTCCACTTCGGAGAGGCTGACGCCCGCGGCTGCCAAGCAATATTGGATGGCCTTTACCGGCAATCCCGCGGCGTACTTCACGCGATTCAGTCGCTCTTCCTCAACGGCAGCGACCAGCCGGCCATCCACAACAATGGCCGCCGACGCGTTCGCGTGGTACGCGTTGATTCCCAAGATGATCATCCGCTTACCATTTCCTTGACTGATTCTTTGACCGAGTTTCCGAGCTTTCCCTGCTTCAGAATCGCGCGTTTTTTAGGATAGCGCGGAAGCCGCCTTTTTGTCCCCGCCGCTCGCGCTCGCGGCGTTCCCGGCAAGATTTCTTCGTACCCATTCATTGAGCACAAAGAGACTCCACGGCCGCGACCAGCTGGTGCGCCCGGCCAAGAAGCTCCGCCAGGTATTCTTAACTGACTCTTTGTCGATGATTTCGCCGAGCGTTTGGTCACAATCCGCGAGGCTTGATTCAACGCGCTGGCGAAGCGGCCCGCGGAGCCAAGCCTCCCACGGCAGAGTAAACGTGCGCTTCGTCTGGGCCACGATTTCGCTGGGAAGCAAGTCGCCAAGAGCCTCGATAAGAAGAGCTTTGCGCATACCATCCCGATTCTTTACGGATGCCGGAAGCCCAATCGCAAATTCGACCAGCGGATGATCGAGGAACGGAACACGAACCTCGAGCGGATGGGACATGCTCATCGTATCCGTGTCTCGAAGCAGCATGTTGACAAGATACGAACGCGTTTCCAGCCAAGAAACCGCGCTGAAGGCATTGAGTGGCGCGGTTTCTTCCACGGAGCTTGCGAGCCATTGCCACCACAACGACTTTCGCCATCCGTCGCGACTGGCGCGGAGAAGTTGCGAGACGGATCGCGGCGGGAAGAGAGCTCGCGTGAAAAAATATGGATGCGGAAAATCAGCGGGACCGGAAAATGCGGCGGCGGCCTTCAGGGCGGCATCGGGACGCGCGGTATGGGCGGCCCAAGCGCGGAGAACCGACGCTGGAGCCTCACGCAACGGAGATGGGAGCCACCGCGAGCCGGCTATCATGCGCGCGATTTGCGGCGTGGAAGAAAACGTCGAATAGCCACCGAAAATCTCATCGCTGCCGAGACCGGAGAGCGCGACTTTGAGTCCTGTTTGGCGAGCGGCCCAGGAAACAAAGAATGTATTTATGCCGTCGGCGCTGGGCTGATCGAATGCCGCGATGGCTTCATCCAGGCGCGAGCGCATTTCGTCGCCGGTGAGGAGAAGCTCTGCGTGATTCGTGCCCAGGCGCTCCGCCGTCCGGCGAGCCAGCGCGGCTTCGCTGAACTCCTGCTCCGGAAAAATCACGGTGAATGTTTTTATGCCGGAACGCTCACGGCTGGCCAATGCCGCCAGCGCCGTGGAATCGACGCCGCTGCTGAGGAAAATTCCCAGAGGCACGTCCGCGAGCAAATGGCAACGCACGGAATCTTCAAGCATCGAGCGCACACGAGCCGCTGGCGAAGCTCCGCGTGCACTGGAAGCCTTTTGTTCGACCACGTCGGCGACGCCCCAATACGCGCTGTGCGCAAATGACGCGGAGGGCGCATCGCATGAAACATAACCGCAGTGCCCCGGCGGGAGGGAATAAATGCCATCGACCAGCGTCATCGGTTCGCCGACGGAGCCGAACAGCAGATAGCTCGCCAGAGCCGCCGAGGACAAACGGCGGGAAAGGCAATTGCTGGCCAGCAAGGCGCGCACTTCGGATGCGAAGAAAAACTTCCCTTCTGCGATAGCGTAATAGAGCGGCTTGATTCCCATTCGATCACGCGCGAGAAAAATGCGACGGGGGCGCCCCGTTCCGCCCTCCGGCATTTCGGCAATGGCCAAGGCGAACATGCCGCGGAAATGCCGGACGCAATCTTGGCCCCAGGTTTCGTAGGCGTGGACAATCACTTCGGTGTCCGATTGCGTGCGGAACATGTGGCCGGCGGCCTGGAGCGATTTGCGAAGCTCGACGAAGTTATAAATTTCGCCATTGAATACCACCGCGAGAGTGCCTGCTTCGTTCCAGATGGGCTGCTGGCCGCCCGGAAGATCGATAATGCTGAGACGTTGCATGCCCATCGCAGCGCATGGAGCGATGAGCGTGCCATTGCCATCGGGCCCGCGATGCTCCATGGCGCGCATCATGCGCTCGAGAGACACCGCTGCCTCAGATTGATTTTCGGAGCCGATTACTCCACAGATTCCGCACATGCGATTTTCTTGGATCTCGCCCGGGATTTTGCTGCGCGGTGGTAACCCATCCGGCAGCCGGCGACGGCCACGTTAGAACGCAGCGTAACTCCAACGCAAAGTATACGCTGGAACGATTGGCGATCCGTGCGTCTGCGGAAGTTTGTTTTTGAGCAAGCTGCTTGGGACCAGTTACTGTGTGCCACGGCTCGTGCTGCAGAAGCGTCGCGCATGGCAAACCTGACATTCCGGTTGAATGGCGCGAAGCAAGAGTCACAAGCGAAAGACTTATTGTGCCAACAATGGCGAGATGCAGCTTAGCTCCCGGGGTGATACTCCCGTTGGACGTGACCTTGAAGCTGCGATTTGTAGAAGTACACGACCCGCAGGTTGCCCGTGACGTACCGCACGGCTTGGTCGTCGAAATGCGGCGAATCCGGATGGCCGCTCGCGCCTCCGGTGCTGACGGCCCAAGCACGCACGCGGGGCCCGAACTCGACGACGCATACGAAGCTATTGCCGAACGTGGCGTACCAGCGCTTGGTGTTGGGGTAGGGGCGTGCACCATACGCCGCCAGTGAGCCCCAGATGGAGGAAGTGAAGGGAACGGAAATGCTGGGCTTGGCATCGTCGAAGTGCGGATGGCGGATACTGTCGTCGAGCCGCTGGAAGCGGTTTATGTTTCCCCATGGCGTCTGCCAAGTGCCGAAATCAGCCGTCAGCTTTCCGGAAGCAGCGGCGAGCGCATCGAGGAGTTGCGCCGAGGTCGCGCGGCGCACGACGTAATCCTCGGGCGAAATCTTCGCCGTGCGGGCAGCGGCAGAAACGACACGATAGATCTCCGAGCCCCAGAAGACGGCGAGCGACGTGGCCACGGAATCAACGCCCCAGCGATAATTCCAGCCACGCAACACAGCGATTTGACGCGCCAGCTTGGTCTTGAGCGGATCGGACGCCGGAGTGGCAGCGTAGGCCTTGACCAGCGCGGGAATCAATTTGGCGAACGCGGGCAGGTAACTATCGAATCCCGCCGCCGTGAGCGACGCGGCGGTCCAGTCGCGCTTACCGCCGAGCAGGCGGAGAGCATGATAGCCGCGCGGGCTTTCCTCTGTGCCGCGATCGACGTATTTTGGAAAATCCTTGCGCTTGGGGCTGTCGGGACCGGCGGCGGACCACGGCCAGTTGTTGGAGTTATAGAGCCAGCCATCGGGCGGGTTCAACAGATGCGGAGTTTCCGCGAGGGTCAGCAGCCCTTTGTAAGCCGTGGCAGGGTTGCTGCCATCGACTGGCTTGGTCCAGTCGAATGCGTCGTCGCGCCGGGGAATATAGTCGGAGTGCCAGTAGGCGATGTTGCCCTCGGCGTCGGCGAAGATGGTGTTATTGGAGGAATTGGTGTGCAGTTGCATGGTCCTGCGAAACGCGGCGTAATCCCCGGCCTTCATGCGCGTGAAGTCTTGGGTCAAGGCCCTGACCGGCCTCTGCATCAGACTCATGCTCACCCAACGGTCGCCGATCTTCCCGACGATAGGCCCGTGCTGCGTGTAATACACCGTGAAGGTTTTGTGGGCCATCCCGGCGGTGGTTTTATACGGCACGGTGATCGCGCGCTCCGTTACCGGCAGCTCCTTGTCTCCATAACGGTAATAGTAGCGGCCATTCTTCTTTGTCACCGTCTCGAGGAACTGCTCGACGTTTTCCACACCGCTTGAAGTGTGCATCCAGCCTGCAGTGGCGTTGAATCCCTGGTAGATGAAGAACTGGCCCCAGGTCACAGCGCCATAGGCGTCGAGACCCTGCTTACTGGCCATCTGCAGCTCGGAGCGAAAATAAAATGATACGTGCGGATTGATCCACAGCAGGGCATGGTGATCGAGCGTGTCCGATGGCGCGATGGCAATGCCATTCGAACCCGACGGCTCCGGTGGGGGACCTCCCGCCGAGGCTTTCTCGGCAGGCAGCGGTACTTGGCCGTAGAAGGCAGCCAAGCGATCAACATTCACCTCGTAGATGTCTCCTCCGATGCTTCCTTCGGTGAACGCCAGCGCCATCCAGGGCTCGAAGTGCGTGATGACGCGCGGTTTCACGTCAGGATGGCGATAGAGATAGAAGTTCAGGCCGTCGGCGAAGGCGTCCATCAACTTCTTCAGCCAGTCAGGGCTGGCCGCGTACTTGGCTTTCATTACCGCGGGGTCGATGAATAGCTTCATGCGCAGGTCCTGATAGATGGCGGACTTGCCCTCGGCCTCCGCCAGGCAGCCCGTCGCGTCGATGTAGTTCATCTCCACACGATTGAAGTCGTCTTCGGCCTGCGCGTATTCCATCCCGAAAACGGCGTCGGCGTCCGTCTTCCCGTAGACATGCGCAATGCCCCATTTATCGCGAGTGATGGTGACGTTCCGCGCCTCGCGTTCCCAGCGCGCCACGTCCCGGGGTGGAACCTGGGCATGAACTTGCCCGGAAGCGCATGTCGCAACCACAGCGGCGAGGAAAATGAGGATCAGTTTTTTCATGATGGGCTTTTGCTGTGCGGCCGATCTCACCCAGATTTGCATGACTAGTATTTCTTCTCCAGCAACTCACAACTGAGTGCGGATTATAGCTATTGCGGAGAATGGGTCAAGGATGAACGGACGCGGACACAGAATCGATTGGAATCGCGAACGATCCTTCACCTCGCCGGAGCCGCCGCCAGCGCGCTGCGATACAGCTCCTCCATTTGGGAGAGCGGTTCTTCCCAGGAAAGATCGCGCGCAACGCCGGGACAAGCATCACGAAACTCCGCCGCAAGGGCGGAATTTTCGAGCAGCGTTTTCAGCGCGCCAGCGACGGCGTTGGAATCGTATGGGACCACAAGGCCCGTGCGGCCATTTACGATGGGCGCGATCCCGCATTGATCGGTGACAATCACGGGCGTACCGCAGGCCATAGCCTCCGCCGCGGAATTGCCGAAATTTTCGTTCCGGGACGGCAGCACGAAGACGTCCGCATCACGATACGCGGCCCATTTGGCATCGTCATAGAGCGGCCCGGTGAATAAAACGTTCGCGCGAATCCCCAACTCCTCGGCAAGGGCTTTCAACCGCGCCGAATAGCCGTCGCGCTCCTCGGGACCTGCCAGCACAAGGACGGAACTGACGGAGTCACGCGATTCGCGGCGCCAAAGTGCATACGCCTCAAGCAGCAAATCGGGGCCCTTCTTCGCCACCATGCGGCCAAGATAAAGAATCGTGCGTGTTTGCGGCGCGATGGCCCACTTTTCGCGGAAGCTACCGGCTCGCGGCATGGACGCCGGAACGTCAACACCGTTGCGCCGCACGACGATGCGCACGGGGTCGATGCCGCCGCTCACAAGTTCCTGCTTTTCCTGCTCGGATGTGGCAATCACGCGGTACGCTCCGCGCAGCAGGCGATTCCCCAACAACACATGGTAAAGCCTCTTCAATCGAAGATTGCGTACGATCGGGCGGAACATTCCCATCGGTTCCACCACATACGGAATCGAATGCCGGCGGCAGGAAAACGCTACGGCCGGACCGAGAAGGTCGTACAGCCCATAGATGTGAACCACCTCGTAGCTCTTCACCGATGCCGCGAAAAAGTTCATCATGCCCGGGTTCAGCGTCAGTGCCCGATAGTGGCCCCAGTTTCGAAGAAAAATCGTTTCGACGCCTTGTTCCCGCGCGTGCCATCCCCAGCGGCATCTTTCTGCATTCATTGTCGGCGCGAGGGAGGGTTCGAATCCGAAGTCCGCGGTGACAACCATGATGTGATGCCCCCGATGAGCGAGCCCCAAGGCAATCGCGCGCACTTTTACGACAGGGCCGCCCTTTTCCTGGAACGGGTAATAAGCCTGCACGGTTTTGAGAATGCGCATCGACGGGTTCCCCTTGCAGGCTCGCTGCAGGCCGTACATGGTGGCTGGCTTGATCCTCGCGCAGGGGCGCTACGATATTACACTGACACTAGTCCGCATTCGTTATTCGGATCGTTATGGTACGGGGATACTCGGGAGACCTAATTATCACGTACACAACGTTCGCGAAGTTCACCTCTACTTGGACTTGATTCCGCTCTCCCCTTTCGTTTCAGTAAGAGCAGGATTGGACGTTCGTAGATTCTTGCAAAGATCGCAGTCGTTGCCACGAGCTTCGCCGCGGAACTGAATTTCTCGCTCGATCCGGTAGGCGTGGGCAAGATTGTGGATCCGTAATCTTGTTTTCCGATCAAGATATTGGACGAATCCCGCACTTGTGCGCTCCCGGTTGCTCCAAGCGCCGACCCCGTGCGTTATCGGTTCGCCATCCTCTGCGCCATGTAGAACAGCAGCTGGCGGTCGCCCTCTTCGATGCGTCCGAGCAAACGGCGAAACTTCGACAGGGCAAGTGCGTCCTTTCCGGAACTGCCCCATGCGATTTCGCCTGCGGTCTTGCGGTCTGGCCGGTTCGGCATTTGAGGCGGCACTTCGCCGTCGTAGAAAAGTAGATAGAACGGGACTTCGAGGGCGCGAGCGAACTTTTCCAGCGTCTCGACA
>DATLTU010000022.1:0-8462 GCA_035533415.1 Candidatus Limnocylindrales bacterium | reverse complement strand
GCTGAATTTTTCCGCACGCCACGCAGAAATGGGCCCGGCCCGCAATGCTTTTGCAACTCCAGCAAACCTCAGCGGGCGCAGCCTCGGCATGTATTTTCGTCGCGGTCATTATTTATTTCTCTGGATTTCCCGGCCGATTTTTGGGAGGCGCTCAATTCGCGCGGCATCAAACGCCATCAGTTCCCCCGCCGCGGACGCAGAAAGGAAGCACTACGAAAATCACGCTGTGAATGAACTCCCGCAGCCGCAGCTTCGCGTCGCTTGCGGATTCTGAAACACAAATCCCTGGCGCACCAGCGTTTCCTCGAAATCGAGCGTCGTATCCGCGAGGTACAGAAAGCTCTTCGGGTCGACGAAAACACGCGCGCCATTTTCCTCGATCACTTTGTCGCGATCCCGCGCCTGCGTTTCCAGCCGCATCGCATACGACAGTCCCGAGCAGCCACCGCCCTGCACGCCCACGCGCAATCCGCCCGACTCAGGGGGCACGCCTTCCTTTGCGAGCAATTCGCGGATCTTCTCCGCTGCTTTTTCCGTGACGTGAACCATCGGTCCTCGCCTCCCGCGCCGGTAAGCGCAAACGGATCGCTGCCGGCGTAGTGCGAATTTCGTTAGTGTGCTTGCGCCGCGTTCGGCTGAGCGGCGTGGTCGCCTTCGCCAGCCTTTGTCTTCCAATCGGAAATCGCGGCCTTGATCGCGTCTTCCGCCAGCACCGAGCAGTGAATCTTCACCGGCGGCAGCGAAAGCTCGCGGACGATGTCCGTGTTCTTGATTGACAGCGCCTCTTCGACCGTTTTCCCGCGCACCCATTCGGTGGCGAGCGACGAGCTTGCGATCGCCGAGCCGCAGCCGAACGTCTTGAACTTCGCTTCCTCAATCACGCGCGTGTCGGGATTGATTTTCATCTGCAGCTTCATCACGTCGCCGCATTCCGGCGCGCCGACGAGCCCCGTCCCCACGTTCGGGTCTTGCTTGTCGAGCGAGCCGACGTTACGCGGATGATTGTAGTGCTCAATTACTTTGTCGCTGTAAGCCATGATTCCCTCCGCCAAATTTGATCAAACTTTTTCCCTGCCCCGCTGTTTCCCCTGCCCTGCAAAAATCTTAAGCCGTCTTCCAATTCATCTTGCTCACGTCGGTACCTTCCTTCGCCATTTCGTACAGCGGAGAAAGCTCGCGCAAGCGATTCACGGTCTCGACCACGCGATTCGCCACGTAATCGACTTCTTCCTCCGTGTTGAACCGCCCGATCCCGAATCGAATCGACGTGTGCGCCAAATCTTCTCCAACGCCGAGGGCCTTCAGCACGTAGCTCGGTTCGAGCGTCGCCGAAGTGCACGCCGAGCCGCTCGACACAGCGACGTCGTTGATGCCCATCAGCAGCGATTCGCCTTCGACGTACGCGAAGCTGATATTGATGTTGTGCGGCAGATGATGTTCCATCGTGCCGTTGATGAACGTTTCGTCGAGCTTCGACATGATGGCTTCCCTCAGCCGGTCGCGCAACGCGCTCAACTTCTTCGTTTCCTCGACCATCTCGAGCCGGCACAATTCGCACGCCTTGCCGAATCCCACGATGCCGGGAACGTTCAGCGTGCCCGAGCGCATTCCGCGTTCGTGGCCGCCGCCATCGACCATCGCGGTCAATTGCACGCGCGGATTCTTGCGCCGCACGTAGAGCGCGCCCACGCCTTTCGGGCCGTAAAGCTTGTGCGCGGAAATCGAAAGCAAATCGATGCCGTCCTTCTGCACGTCCACGGGAACTTTGCCCACGGCCTGCACGGCATCGCTGTGAAAGAAGACGCCTTTCTCTTTCGCGATCTTGCCAATCTCCGCAACCGGCTGAATCACTCCGATTTCGTTGTTCGCGTACATGATGGAGATCAGAATCGTCTTGGGCGTGATGGCGCGGCGCAGGTCGTCCAGATTAATGCGCCCGTCTTTCTCGACCGGCAAATACGTCACTTCGTAGCCTTCTTTTTCCAGGCGCTTGCAAGTGTCCAACACGGCCTTGTGCTCGGTCACTTGCGTGATGATGTGGTTGCCCTTTTCGCGGTACATCTCGGCGACGCCCTTGATCGCCAGGTTGTCCGATTCGGTGGCGCCGCTGGTGAACACAATCTCCTTCGGCGTCGCGCCAATCAACTGCGCGATTTGCGCGCGTGCGTTCTCGACCGCTTCTTCGCCGGCCCAGCCGAACGCGTGGTTGCGGCTCGCCGCGTTCCCGAATTTCTCTGTGAAGTAAGGCAGCATGGCGTCCACGACGCGCGGGTCCACCGGAGTGGTCGCGTGATTATCCATATAAATCGGTAGTTTAATTGCCATTCCTCGCTCTCCTAAACTCGCAGCTCGACTACCTCGGAAGCCGGGGCGTCGTCGGCCATCTGTGAAATTGTGACTTTGCTCAGCATCTCAAGAATGCTGTGATTCACTTTACGAAGCGGCTCTTTGATCGTGCACGTGTGCGTTTGATTGCAGTTGCCGTGATGCGTGACGCAGGACGTCAGCGACACTGGCCCGTCAATCGCGTTGATTGCTTCAAGCGCCGTGATGGTTCGCGCGTCGCGCGCCAGCGTGTATCCGCCGCTCGACCCGTGCCGAGCCGCCACCAATCCGACGCGTGCCAGCTTTTGCAGCACCTTGGCCATCAGCGGCGCGGAAATGCCGTATATTTCAGCGATCTCCGCGGCGCTGCACGAGCCGTCATCGGGATGCGTCGCCAGATGCTTCAAGGCGATCAGCGCGTAATCCGACTTTTTCGATAGCTTCAGCATGATTGAGATATACGACCCTGTAAGTCGCATATGGATATTAGAACCTAAGTCCTAAGGTTGTCAAGTGGAAAGTATGGAGTAAATCCTATGCTGCCATACAGTTAAACTAGGACTAAGCAGGTCGGCATGGCGGCTAACCGGCCAAGCAGCAACCTGCGGAAAATCAGTGCTGAACGGCGTTTTTGTCTCGCCGAACGGGGAATCAGGCGTCGGAGTCCCGCTCGCGACCGCCAAGCCACGGACAAAAATTCCCGGCCGGCGTCTTGCCAGGGGCGGAAATTTGGGAATTCCAATTTCGCCGCGAATGGGAATAGAATGCCGTTGCGCGGATGATGACATGATGATCGGATTGCCGAAAAATCGGAAAGTCATGGATGGCGCCGGCGGAGCTCTCCAACAATCCGTGCTCGGCCGGCTAGAAGTGCGCGTGATGGCGATTCTGTGGCTACGCGGCGAATCGAGCGTGCGGGATGTGATCCAGGAACTCGCGCGCCCGCTAGCATATACCACCGTGATGACCACACTCGATCGGCTGTACAAAAAGCATCTGCTTAGACGCCGCAAATCCGAGCGCGCATTTTTGTATTCGCCGCGGCTGTCGCGCGAGGAATGGGAACGCAAGCGCGCCGGCGATCTTGTCGCCGGGTTTCTCGCGGGCCCGCAGCCGTCTCGCGATTTGCTGATTTCGTGCCTCGTCGAAGCCGTTGGGCAGCACGACAAAGCGCTTCTCGACGAGCTTGAACAGAAAATTCGCAGGAAGCGCAGGGAGCTTTCCCGGCGAGGGCAGCCATGATTCTTCCCTACATGGAGCGGCTCCTGTGCCTGTGCTTCGCATTGTTTTTTTTGTTACATGTGGCACTAAGTCTGGCCGCGCGGGCCGCCGCGCCCTTGGCGATCCGCCTGGGCGAATCGATGAAGCCGCGCTTTGCGGCCCGCCTCCTGCTCGTCCTGCGCCTGTCGCCAGCGGCGATTTCCGCATTCGTCGTGGCCGCGCTTTGCGTGCCCAGCTATTTGTGGTTTGAGCCGGACGCAAGCGCGGAGCGCGTCGGCGTCGCGTGCTGTGCCGCTGCTCTCCTTGGTTTTGCGCTGTGGGGGGTATCGCTTGTGCGAGTTTCGCGCGCGTTGTTCGTATCGCTTCGTTACCGCCGGCAGTGCGAACGTCAAGGCCGGCTAACACGAGTTTCGTCTGGTAAGGCGCGCGTCTTCGTCGTGGAGGCGGAGCGCCCGCTGCTTGCGCTCGTCGGCATCTTCCGTCCGCGCGTTATCGTCTCTCGCGCCGTCCTGCAAGCGCTTTCGCCCGATCAGTTCAACGCGGCGCTCGATCACGAGCGCGCGCACTCGATCTCGCGCGATAACTTCAAGCGTTTGCTGCTGCTTTTCGCGCCGGACATTTTGCCGTTCTCATGCGCCTTTGCGGCCCTCCATCGTTCGTGGGCGCGCTGCACGGAATGGGCCGCTGACGACCGCGCCGCCGCGGGCGACGCGCAGCGGTCGCTATCCCTCGCTGCGGCGCTGGTGCGTGTCGCACGGTTGGGCGCGGCCACCCAAATGTCCATGTTCGTCAGTTCCCTGATCGAAGACGGTCGCGATCTCTCCATGCGCGTCGACCGCCTGTTAACCTGCGAGTGGCTTCCCGAAAATCCTCGTCGCGGACTGCGCATGCTCCTGGCGGCCGTTTCGCTCGTGACTGCCGGGATTCTGATGGCCGCAATGATGCGCCCCGCAACTCTCTATTCCGTTCATCGCCTTCTCGAGCATCTCATCCGCTAATCCCTCGTTTCCATAAAACGAAATACGACCTGTGGTAGTAGTTCCGCCGGCGCGATAGCCTCCTTGCGTTTATCGAATGGATTCGCGCGCCACGGACGGGCGTCACGAAATCAACTTGAGGCGAACCTTGAAAGTTTCGCGAATTATCATCCTCTTGGTTGCGGTTTTTATGATTTCTCCGCTCTCACGTCCCCAGGATTTTCACGGCAGCATCGTTGGCGAAGTCGCCGACGCGACCGGGGCGCGCATCGCGTCCGCGAAGATCGTTGCTCGCTCGCTGCAGACTTCCTTCGAGCGCCAGGCCACTACCGACGCGCAGGGTGAATTTCGCATCGGCGGCCTTCCGCCGGGTCCCTACCGCTTGACCGTCTCTGCCCCGGGTTTTGCCGACGCCACCTCCGAGGTCTCCGCCGTCGTCAGCTCCGTTCAGGACGTCAGGGTCACGCTAAAGCCCGCACCCATCGAACAGAGCGTCACGGTTCAAGGCCAGGCTTCTTCCATTACCACCGAGCCGATCGACATCACCAGCGCGGTTCATGGTGGTGCCATCTCCGCGCAAGACCTCGAAAACATTCCCCTGGCTCACCGCACGTTCGCCAACATCGCTTTTCTCGTTCCCGGCACCGAACCCGTCGAGCCTTCTGATCCCAGCAAAGCGCGCATCACCGCTGTTTCTTTTGGCGGCAGTTCAGGATTGAATGACGTACTCTCCGTCGACGGTGGCGACGATTCTGACGACTACATCGGAGGCTTCCTCCAAAATTTCTCACCGGACGCCATCCAGGAATTCGCCGTCGAAACTTCGCAGGAAAATGCGGACACCGGCCGCACCGTCGGCGGCGCCGTCATCATCACCACCAAGCGCGGCTCCAATCAATGGCATGGTGACGCGGCTTTTGATGAACGCGCCGCTGCTCTCAACGCGCGCTATCCCATCGAAAATCCCGCCCCACTCCCGAAGCAGCCTTTCTCCGCCCAGACTTACCACGCCACGCTTGGCGGTCCCATCGTAAAGAACAAGCTGTGGTTTTTCGCATCCTTCGAATACACGCACGAAAATGCCAGCGTCGCCTATAGTCCCGCGAGCCTCACGCAATTCAACGCTCTCGCTTCAATTGCTTCGCAAGGCCTGATCCCCGGCGTCAGCTCCATCGACGTACCGAACAGCGTCCCCGTGCCGTTTCGCGACGCGCTGGGCTCGCTTCGGCTCGATTGGACACAGGCGAATCGTTCGCAATGGTTCCTGCGCGCCTCCGAGGACAATTACACCACCGACAATTTCGCCGTCCAGCAGGCGACGCTCCCTTCCACCGGCGCGACCTGGCACAGCAACTATCTGAATATGGTCATCGGCAATCAGTTCACGTTCAGTCCCACTTGGCTCGGCTCATTCAGCTTCACCGCCGGCGGCTTGCATTTGACCGAAGTTCGCAATTCGGATCATGGTTTCGCGCTGGCGTTTCCGTTCAGCTCCACGTTTCAGACCATTTCCGGATTTGAAACCTTCGGCGACAATCAATTCGTTACGCCCATCACCGCATTCCCCGTTTTGCGCAATCAGGAAAAGTACCAATTCAAGTATGACGTGAGCCACGCTTCGGGAAGGCACGCTCCGCACTTCGGAATTGACTTCATCCACGAGCCTGTCCTGGGCGGCGCTCTTTCAGGCACCGCCGAAACCCTGCTGAGCTATCCGCGCGACCCGGGCTTTTACTCCGCCAGTCCTTCGCAATTCTATTTCAGCCCGCAGTGCGCCACCCCTCCCCCTGCGGCTTCCGGAATCACTTGCACGTTCACGCCCGCAAGCAACGGCAGCTTTTCGCAAGATGTTCAGCGCCTCGGTTTTTACGCGGAGGATTTCTGGCGCGTGACGGCGCACCTCACGATCGATCCCGGAATTCGCTACGACACGACCTTCGGCCTTTTCGCCGGCTCGGGCCAATCGCAGCTGCAGAATCCCGCGTTTCTCACCTTGAAAGCGCTGCAAATTCCGCTGATTAACAGCGCGCCGCATGACTATCGCGGGCAGATTGCCCCGCGCCTCGGCATCGCCTATTCGCCCGGAACTTCCGAAAACACCGTGATTCGCGCGGGCGTCGGCCTGTACTACAACGACCTCGCGCAAAATGGCTGGGTCACCGCCCTGCAGGCCGTGAACACGGCGCCCGGTCCCTGCACGAATCCGGTCGCGGACCCAACTCGCAGCAATCCCAACGACGCCGGTTGCATTCCCGGCAATTCCGAAGGCTCGATCATCGCTCCGGGCTACAAAACGCCCTACGCGCTGCATGCCAGCGCGGGCATCGAGCATGCATTCAATAAAAACTGGCTCATCAGCGCCGATTGGACGCACGAAGAAGGCAATCACGGATTTCGCCGCTACCAATATGAGGCCGGCTGCACTTTATTTACTCCGCTGATCCCAGCTTCCGATCCCACTTACCGCGCCGACCAGCAAGCCGTCGTCCCGAACGTGCAGGTCTTTCGCAGCGACAATCGTTCGCGCTACGACGCGCTGTCCATTCACCTCCAAGGCAACGTCACGCGCCGGTTCAATTTGATCGCGAATTATACGCTATCGAGCGCCGACACATGGGGCTGCGTGCTGGCCGAGCTTTTTGATTACGTCAACGGAGTTTGCAATCCACTCAATCCGTTTGGTCCGGGCGATTACGGGCCATCCGGCGAAGACGTCCGGCATCGCGCGGTGGTTGCGGGAATTTTCCATGCTCCCGGCGGATTCGAAGTCAGCACGCTTTCGCAATTTGAAACCGCGCGCCCGTTCACCATCACCACGCCGGTTGACGTCAACGGCTTCGGCGATCCGGCCAACGACCGCGCCGTCATCAACGGCGTGCAAACCACGCTCGATCAATTTCGCGGCACTCCGTACATTCAAATCGATATGCGCGTCGCCCGGCCATTCAAAATCGGCGAACGCTTCACGGCCGCGCCGTTCGTCGAATTGTTCAATCTTTTCAACCGCAACAATCCCGGCGCCAATTACGTCACCAACCTCGCCGCGCTACCCACGCCCGTGAACAGCCTGGCGAACGCAACCGCACTGTGCATGGATCCGCCTGCCTGTACCAACATGCAACCGATTACCAGCCTCAATCAGTTACGCGCACCGGCTGGCGCGCTCGGCGATTTTTTTGGCCCCGGCACAACGGTCGGCATCCCCTTCGCCGCGCAAATCGGCGCCCGCCTCAGTTTCTGAACCGCAAGGTTAACGAAGCACGCGAACATCTCGGGCCAGCGTGTCGGTCAAACGCGCTGCTAGAACGGAAGTGACAGGGCGCGCCGGAAAAGTTATTCTTGCGCGTGTCTTTGGGTGAGGTGGGATTCCTCTTTAGTGCTGCTCTTGTCGCGGGCGCGCTGAACTCGGTCGCGGGAGGAGGCAGCTTCATTTCCTTTCCGGCGCTGCTATTCGTGCGAATCGCGCCGATCTCCGCAAACGCAACAAACACCGCAGCCATGTGGCCGGGGACCATCGCCAGCACGGTGGCCTACTGGCGCGAAATGAAAACGCCCGAGGCGCGGCGATTGTTGCCGCCGCTGCTCGTGACCGGCCTGCTTGGCGGCGTCATCGGGGCACGCATTTTGCTGCGCACGCCGGAAGCAACGTTTATGCGCCTGGTGCCGTGGTTGCTGCTGGGCGCAACGCTGTTGTTTGTCGCCAGTGGGCGAATCACCAAGTGGGTGCGCGGCAGGAGCGGGCACGCGCATGGCCAGCGGATGCTGTTCGCGGGCGTGCTGCTATTGGAATTGGTGATTTCGGTATACATCGGATACTTTGGCGCGGGCGCGGGGATTCTGGTGCTGGCGATGCTGGCGCTCTTGGGCGTTGAAAATATCCACGCGATGAACGGAATGAAGACGCTGCTGGTGAGCGCGGTGAACGGCGTGGCGTTGGTG
>DATLTU010000021.1:0-17186 GCA_035533415.1 Candidatus Limnocylindrales bacterium | reverse complement strand
TTTGCAGCCCTATCAACTGGTGAAAGATCACCGCACCAAAGTAGAGCAGGGAGACGTGGACCGCGTCCTCAACGGCGACCTCGACAAATTCATCCGCGCCTACCTACTCTCCCGCCGCAGCGGCAGCGACGGCACAAGCGCAGCAAAGAACTAGCTTCGCCACTTCCTTCCGCTTTTGCTCTTGTAGGGCCCGACTAAGGTCGGGCCGCGCCGCGCGAATGCGCGGCGGTTCGCCGTTCGAATCGTGCAGCCTTCATTTCCAGAAGAATTGCATCCGCAGCCCTCGCCGGATCGGCCGCCGCCGCAATCGGCCTCCCAATCACCAAGTAATCAGCGCCCCAGCGAATCGCGTTTCCCGGCGTGGCCACGCGCGCCTGATCATCTGCCCTATCTTTACCCGAACCCGATCCGCCCGCCGCCCCCGGTCGCACCCCGGGTACCACAATCACCATTTTCGGTCCGACCGCCCTTCGTACCGCTTCCACCTCGTGCGCCGAAGCAACAATGCCGTCCATTCCAGCTTCCTTGGCCAACAGAGCCAACGCCGTCACCCGCTCTTGGATCGTCCCGCCAAGCCCGATTCGGCTCAGTTCCGCCTCGTCCAAACTCGTAAGAATTGTCACTCCCAGCAGCTTTGGCGGGTTTTTCATTCCCTTGAGCGCGGATTTGGCAGCCCTCATCATTTCTAGGCCTCCGGTCGTATGCAGCGTCAGCATACGCACCTTCGGCAGCCTCGCCGCGGCCGAAACCGCCCCGGCGACAGTATTGGGGATGTCGCAGAACTTCAGGTCCAGGAAAATCCCAGGGACGAGCCGCGCGATGCGCTCCACCGCCGCCGGCCCCTCGGCCGTAAAGATCTGGCTTCCGATCTTCGCCAGTCCGGCGCGTCCCTTCAATTTACGTGTAAGTTGAATAGCCTCGGAAAGCTTGGGAAAGTCCAGAGCGACAATCAGTTGCCGGCGTGCGCGGTCTTCGATGGTGGCACCTTAAGCAGTTCAACTCTCACGCGAGCGAGCCCGCGGTGAGCAAATCCTAATTCCCGAGCCACTTCGTACGACACATCCAAACTCCGCCCCGGCACGTATGGCCCTCGGTCATTGATTCGAACGATGGCGCTCCGGTGCGTCCGCAGATTCTCAACTCTTACCACAGACCCGAGCGGAAGGCTAGGGTGAGCGGCTGTCTGCGCGTACATATTGTAGATTTCGCCGTCCGCTGTCACCTGCCCGTTGAAGTCCCCCCCGTACCAACTCGAGAGGCATACCCATGTCTTCAGCGGCTTTGGCTGTAATCGGGGGTTAGGCTTGGCCAGCCCCGGAGTCATCGCGGCCGGTCCGCTGGTCCACGCCGTCTGATTACTCAGTTCGCGGGCTGGCGCCTTCGCCGCTGGAACCAGAATCAGGGCGACAACAACTGCCAGAACGGTTTCTAGGATTAAAATTCGTTTTGGCTTCATCTTTAATTTAACTCCTTAAAAATCAACAATATTTTACCTTAACCAGCTCTGGCCATCAATACATTTCTCCCCTGATTCTAGCGATAATTTTAGCCCACAGACCCTATTAAACCGCTGATTCTATATATACTTAAGTCGGTGCAGTGGTGCCGCAATCCCTCCACCACGCTTTTCGACGCCCTCGGATCGGCAAAATGGGCCGTTCCCACCTGAATTGCCGTCGCTCCCGCCCGCATGTATTCCACCGCGTCCTCCGCCGTTTCGATCCCTCCGAGGCCAATCACGGGTATCTTCACCGCCCGGCTGACCTCATATACCAGCCTTAACGTCAGCGGTTTTATCGCCGGACCGGACAAGCCCCCCATCCGCCGCCCCAATTTCGACTTCCCCGACCGGGCATCAATACTCATAGCCGGGTAGGTATTCGCCACGGTCACTGCATCGGCCCCTGCCTCTTCCGCCGCCTTCGCGACCGCCTTCACGTCCGCGTTCGGTGCCAGTTTCACCCATAGAGGCCTTCTCGCCGCCTGCCGCGCCGCAGTTACGACTTCTGTAGTCAATGCCGGATCCAACCCAAATTCCGCCCCGCCATGATCCACGTTCGGGCATGAAATATTCAGTTCATACGCCGCTACGCCCTCCGCCTCTTCGAGCACCCGTATCACTTCCACGTACTCCGCCACCGTATGCCCGAACACATTCGCAATGATCGCCGTCCGGTATTTGCGAAGCTCGGGCAGCTTCTCGGCCACGAACGCGCGCACTCCAATGTTCTGCAAACCCACGGCATTGATCATTCCCGCTGCGCTTTCGCACAATCGTGGCGCCGGCGCTCCCGCCAACGGCTGTGCGGACAATCCCTTCACCACGATTCCGCCAAGGGAATTCAAATCAACCAGGTGGGCAAACTCAACTCCATAGCCAAACGTTCCACTGGCGGCAATTACAGGGTTGGAAAGAAGAAGGGTACCGATACGGACGCTGAGGTCAACGTCCGTGGGCCGCCGGACGCTTGCGGGCAGGCTCACCGCAAAGCAGTCTACCACGCTCCATCGTCCCCGCGCTATCCATAGCTACGCCGTCAAACCGTCCATCGCCTTCCGTCGCCCACTCCCTTGCCGTGCTCTCGCGCTTTTTCCTCCCTGTGTTACGATAGGACGTCCTATGCGCATCATCGAGAAGCGCCAGCTCATGTCCGCGGACGAAATTCGCCGCACCCTCGAACGTTTGGCGCATGAAATCGTCGAAAAATCCGGAGGCGCAAAGGATCTCGCGCTCATCGGCGTTCGCCGCCGCGGCATTCCGCTCGCCGAGCGCCTTGCGAAATCCATTCGCGCTTCCTCCAAAGCGGAAATCCCGGTCGGCACGCTCGACATCACTCTGTATCGCGACGATCTTTCCACCGTCGCCCCGCAGCCTGTCGTCCAGTCGAGCGAAATTCCGTTTCCCGTCGATGATCGAGATCTCTTGCTTGTCGACGACGTTCTCTATACCGGCCGCACCGTGCGCGCCGCAATGAACGGCCTCTTCGATCTGGGCCGTCCGCGCCGCATCCGCCTCTGCGTGCTCATCGACCGCGGCCATCGCGAATTGCCCGTCGAGGCCAGCTTCATCGGCCGCGCCGTCGAAACCACCGACGCCGAAATTATCGAAGTCCGCCTCGACGAAATCGACCACGAAGAGCGCGTCATGGTTATGGATCGTGTTGAATAGAATGCATTCCATTCGCATCCGAGGGAGATTGTGCCGCATCGCTTCCGCCATCTGCTGGGCATTGAGCCGCTAACTCGCGAGCAGATCACTTTCCTTCTCGATCAGGCGAAGCCTTTCCAGGAATTCCAGCGCTATCCCTTGAAAAAGCTCGCGACTCTGCGCGGCAAGACCGTGGCGCTCACTTTCTTCGAGAACTCCACGCGCACGCGCATCAGCTTTTCGACCGCCGCATCGCGCCTCGGCGCCGACCAGATGAATTTGCAGGCCGAATCTTCCAGTCTGAAAAAAGGCGAATCGCTCAGCGACACGGTCCGCACGCTCGAAGCCATGAAGCCCGACGCCATCGTCATTCGCCACAGCGCTTCCGGCGCCGCCGAATTCATCTCCACTCGCGTCGATGTGCCCGTAATCAACGCCGGCGACGGCACGCATGAGCATCCCACGCAGGCGCTTCTCGACGCGCTTACTATCCGCGAACGCGCCGGCGCTCTCGACAATTGCCGCATCACCATCATCGGCGACATTCTGCACAGCCGCGTCGCCCGCTCCAACATTCATCTGCTCTCGAAATTCGGCGCGCATATCACGCTCTGCGGCCCCGCCATGTGGCTTCCGCCCGAACTCGAATCCCTCGCCCCCGGCATTCGCCGCGTCTCGCGTCTCGAAGAAGCTCTCGAAGGCGCCGATGTCATCATGGCCCTCCGCATCCAGCAGGAGCGCCTCCACGAGCCGTCGCTTTCCTCCGACGAATATATTCTCCGTTACCAGCTCACGCCCGCGCGCCTTCGTCTCGCGCGCCCCAACGCCATCGTCTTGCACCCCGGCCCAATGATTCGCGGCCTCGAAATCGATCCGGCCGTCGCCGACAGCTTGCAGTCTTGCATTCTCGAGCAGGTCACCAACGGCCTCGCCGTGCGCATGGCTATTCTGTTCGAACTCATCTCTGGCTCCGCCGAGCCGCAAGAACAAGCAAAGGAATCTCCGCATGCTGCTCATTAGAAACGGCCGCGTTCTCGATCCGGCCTCGAAAACCGACGCGCGCCTCGACGTTCTCATCGACAAAGGCCGCATCGCCAAACTCGCCGCCGGAATTTCCGCCGCCGATGCCATCGTTCTCGACGCCGCCAACTGCATCGTCGCTCCCGGCTTCATTGATCTCCATTGCCATCTCCGCGAGCCTGGCGGCGAAATTTCCGAAACCATCGAATCCGGCGCGCAATCCGCCGCGCGCGGTGGCTTCACCGCGATTTGCCCCATGCCCAACACGCAGCCCGTCAACGACAACGCTTCCGTCACGCGCTCCATCATGGAACGTGCTGCCGCCGTATCGTCCGTGCGCGTCTGGCCCATCGGCGCGGCGTCGAAAGAAAGCAAAGGCGAGCAGCTTGCCGACATTGCCGCGATGCAGCAAGCCGGCATCGTCGCCGTCAGCGACGACGGCCGCCCCGTTGCCACCGCGCGCCTTCTTCGCCAGGTGATGGATTATTGCGGCCCGCTCGGTTTGCCGGTGATCGATCACTGCGAGGATTCTTCCCTGGCCGCGGGAGGCGTCATGCGCGAGGGCCCGCGCTCGATTCGCCTCGGCTTGAAAGGCATGCCCGCCGCCGCCGAATCCATTTGCGCGGGACGCGACATCGAAATCGCCGCACTCACGCGTTCGCGCCTGCACATCGCGCATCTCTCCACGCGCGGCTCGCTCGAACACGTACGCGAAGCCAAGCGCCGCGGCCTCGCCGTCACATGCGAAGTCACGCCGCATCACTTCACTTTGATCGACGAGGACGTTCAGTACGACTCGCGCTTCAAAATGAATCCGCCGCTCGCTTCGCGCGACGATCGCAATGCCCTCCTCGAAGGCCTCGCCGACGGCACCGTTGACGCCGTCGCCACCGATCACGCTCCGCATCATCCTGCGAGCAAAGACGTCGAATTCGATCGCGCGCCTTTCGGCATCACCGGCTTCGAAACCGCCATCGCTCTCGCCCTCGGCGAACTCGTTCACACCAATCGCATCTCGCTCATGCGCATGGTCGAATTATTCACCGCGGGTCCCGCGCGCGTCCTCGGCCTCGACGAAAAAAACGGCCGCAATCTCGCCGAAGGCAGCGCCGCTGACGTCACGATTTTCTCCACTGACCGCGCTTGGACGTACCGCGCCGCCGATTCTCCCAGCCGTTCGCGCAACACGCCCTTCGATGGCCGCAACTTTCGCGGCGGCCCCGTGGCCACCATCGTGGCCGGCAAAATCGCCTGGCGCACATAGCATTTCCTCCTCTAATCACCTCGAATGGAAACTGCGCCTCGATAATTTCTGGATTTTCGATGGGGGCCTGCGACAATCGTTGACTTGAACTCACTCATGAGCAATCAACATCGCCGTCCTCCCTATGTGCCCTTGCTGATTCTGCTTCCGTCGCTGGCCTTCGCTGCTCCAGCGATGGCGCAGCAACAACCGGCTGCCTCTTCTCCGCCCGCTCAACAACCTTCCAAAACACAAGCTGCCACGGCTGATCAGAAAGAGAAAAAGAAGGAAGGCAATCTGGAGAAGCAAACCGGAACGGTCAACGATCGCATATTCGAGGTAATGCCCAATTACGGAACGGTCGAAGGAGCCACCGCGCTTCCGCCCATCTCCAGCGGCCAGAAATTCAGGCTCGCCACCGCTTCGGTGACCGACTATTTCACCTACCCGTTCATCGCTTTCCTCGCCGCGCTGGACCAGGCAAATGATTCCCCGGCGTCCTGGGGACAAGGACGGGGCGCTTACGGGAAACGCTACGGCGCTTCCTTCGCCGACAACGGAATAGGCACCTACATGACCACAGCCATTTTCCCCAGCATGCTGCATGAAGATCCGCGCTACTACCAGTTAAAGACGGGGGGCTTTACCCCTCGCGCGTTCTATGCGGTGAATCGCCTGTTCGTCGCGCGCACGGATTCGGGACACTCTCGATTCAACGATTCGGAAATCATCGGCAATGCAGTGGCGGCGGGAATCTCCAATATCTACCATGCGCCGGAAGACCGCACTCTCTCGCGCAACCTCACCACCTGGGCAATGCTGATCATGTGGGACGGAGTGCCCAATGAGACGAAGGAATTCTAGCCGGACATTCGCCGCAAGGTATTTCACAAAGCGGCTCCCTAACGCATTTTTGTCATCCCGGGCAACGCGAGGGATCTGCGGTTTCTTCCGTTATGGAGTGCGGCGTCTCGACGCCGCTTTCGTTAACGTGACCCGAACTCTATATTCTGCGAGCCTTAATAGTTTGGGAACTGCCCCGTGTCTCGCCACTGATGTATTTCGCGCGCGCGAACCTCACTCCAGTTCGCTTTTCAAAAACGCCTGCGACAGCGCCCACGCCTGCTCCGCCGCCGCCGCGTTGTAACTCGCCCGCGCGTCGCAAAAAAATGCGTGATCCGCGTCGGAAAATTCCACATTCGCGTATTTCTTCCCCGCCGCGCGCAGTGCATCCGCAACCGTCCGATGTTGCTCGGGGCCGATATGCTTATCCAGCCCGCCCCAAAACATCAAAATCGGCGCGTGCAATTCCTTCGCGCGTCCGAGCAATCCCGCCCCGCGCGGCCCTGGCGCGATTCCACCGCCGTAAAACGAAATCGCCGCGCGCAGCGGCAAAATCAAATCCGCCAGAAACGACACGCGCCCGCCCATGCAAAATCCAATGCACGCGATCCGCTCGCGATCAATTCCTCGCCGGCTTTGCAGCGCTTCATGCGCCGCTCGAATGTCCGCTTCCAGTCCTTCATCCTTCAGCGCCGCCACGTGCGGCATCACCGCCGGAAAATTATCGTAACTTCCTTCAAATCCCGGCGGCGCCGTGCGATGAAACAATTCCGGCGCAATCGCCACGTAACCCAGCCGCCCAATTCGCTGCGTCACGTCGCGGATGTGCCCATTCACGCCAAACGCTTCTTGAAACACCAGCATCCCCGGCAATTTCGCGCCGCCGCCTTCCGGCGCGGCCACGAACGCGCGCATGCTCGTGCCGTCCGCAACGTTCAGTGTAATGAATTCTGTCTTTATTTCGGTCATGGTGTGCTCCTCGCGGTGCAACCAACGCGGAACCAAACGAAGAAAATCTAATGCGCTGCCGGCTCGGCCGCCGGATGCATCCCGTGTTGCGGAACTTCGTGGACGCCGCGCGCCGGCGCCTCTTGGTGGAAGCGGTACAGTTGATTGAGCGGCCCCGGGCCCTTGCCGATCGCGTAACTTTTCTCGATGGCTTTGAACACGTACGCCTTCGCCAGAATCAGCGCCTCGCGAAGCTGCTGCCCGCACGCCAGTTGCGCCGCCACCGCCGAAGACAGCGTGCATCCTGATCCGTGCGTGTTCTCGCTCTTCACGTGATCGCCGCCGAACGCGTTCACTTCTCCGGCCTCCCACAGCACGTCCGTCGGCTTCTCCAGATGTCCGCCCGTAACGATCACCGCTTTTGCGCCCATCTCGCCTAATTTCTGCGCCGCGGCCTTCATTCCCGCCAGATCCTTTACTTCCACGCCCGCAAGCAGCGCCGCTTCATCCATGTTCGGCGTGATCACGCTCGCGCGCTTCATCAGCTCGTCGCGCAGGAATTTCACGCCGCTCGCGTCCAGCAATTCCGCGTCTCCCGCCGACGATTTCACCACCGGATCGAGCGCCACGTGCGCGAACGAATGCTTGTCGAGAAATTCCGCCACGGCCACGGCATTCGCCTTGTTGCCCAGCATTCCGATTTTCACCGCGGCGATCGTCATGTCGCTCGCCAGAATGTCGAGTTGCGCCCGCAGCGTCGCCGCCGGAGTCACGTGCACCGACGTCACGCCTTGCGTCGATTGCACCGTCAGCGCCGTCACCGCGGCAATGCCGTAGCAATTGTGCGCCGCGAATGTTTTCAAATCCGCGGCCACGCCCGCCCCACAGGAGGGATCGAAGCCCGCAATCGTCAGCAGTATCGGTGGATGGTCGTGCGTGTGATTGTTGTTCGTCAATTCGCCGTGCCCTCCGCGCCAGGCACAATCGCCGGCGTCGCTCGTCGCGCGCGCCGGCTTCTTCAAAATGTACGCGCCTTGCTCACCGCAGCGCAAGCCTATTCTCGCGCGCGAAAATATTTCCAGCTTCAAGGAATTTCTTCACCGCAGGTCTTCGATCGGCTTCTTATACGGCTTCGTGTGGATGGCCGGCCTTATAGGTTGGAAAAACGTCGCGGCAATAGCATTCCAAGGATTCGCGCGCGCTCCGCGCCGACTGACTTGAAGTTTCTCGCAGCGAAAAAGCGGTGATGAGTGGACTTCGGGAGAAAAAACTCGCGCCGCAATCGCGGCATGCAAAAACCTACGGAAACAGCCCGCGCACCACGGTCGCATCCGCGACGCGCCCCACCGCCAAAATATACGCGCCCGTGCGCATGTGGACGTGATTTTTGCGCGCCGTATCATGCACTTCATGGAACGCGCGCTTCATAATCGTCTCGAGCTTCCCATTCACTTCCGCTTCGCTCCAGTAAAACCCCTGCAGGTCCTGCACCCATTCGAAGTAGCTCGTCGTCACGCCGCCCGAATTCGCCAGAATATCCGGCAGCACCATGATCCCGCGCTTTGCCAGCACTTCATCCGCGTGCGGCGTCGTCGGCCCATTCGCCGCTTCCGCCACGATTTTCGCCTTGATCTGTTCCGCATTGCTCAGTGTGATCACGTTTTCCAGCGCCGCCGGAATCAGGATGTCGCACTTCATCGTCAGCAAATCGTCGTTCGAGATGCGCGACGTTCCCGGCATTCCCACCACCGTCCCGGAACGCTCCTTGTATCTCGCCGCCTTGTACGGATCGATTCCCCGCGAATTAAAAACTCCGCCGCGCGAATCGCTGATCGCGATCACTTTCGCTTTTTTCTCGCTGAACAGCCGCGCCGCCGTCGCGCCCGCGTTCCCGAATCCCTGAACCGCCACCGTCGCGCCGCGCAGATTCATTTTCTTGGTTTTGCACGCTTCTTCCACCACGAACAAACATCCGCGCGCCGTCGCTTCACTTCGTCCTTCGGAGCCGCCCAGCGACACTGGCTTGCCCGTCACCGAACCCAGCACCGAATATCCCATCATCATCGAATACGTATCCATCATCCACGCCATCGTCTGCGAATCCGTGTAGACGTCCGGCGCGGGTATGTCGCGTTCCGGCCCGATGATCGGCAGAATTTCCGCGCAGTACCGCCGCGTCATGCGCTCCAGCTCCGATTTGCTCATCCTCTTCGGATCGCAAATGATTCCGCCCTTCGCTCCGCCGAAGGGAATATTCACCGCCGCGCTTTTCCACGTCATCCACATCGCCAGCGCCTTCACTTCATCCAGCGTCACGCCCGGGTGGTACCGCAGCCCGCCCTTCGCCGGCCCGCGCGCGATGTTGTGCTGGATCCGGAAGCCGGTGAACACTTTCACCTGCCCGTTGTCCATCTTCGTCGGCACCGAGACTTCCAGCACCCGCTTCGGCGTGCGCAGCACTTGCCGCAATCCAGCCTCGAGCTTCAAATGCTCCGCCGCAATATCGAACTGGATCTGCGAGATGCGGAAAATATTCAAATCCTCGCGCGGCGCAATCCTCTGAATCGCCTGGGGAACCGCTTTGGCGCTTATGGCCATTCCGTCGTTCCTCCTCGCTTACGCTCCCGCTGCCAGCCGGTTGCCGCCGCGATCGTCCAGATGATGATCCCGGCGATAATGCTCCATGCAATCGCGCGAACAGAAGTGCAGCGTCTCTGTGCCTTGCTGCCAAAAATAAGAAATGTCCTCCGCCACGTATGTTCCGCACACCGGATCGCGGAACAGCGCTTTGGCTATCGGTTGTGCATCCACGCGCGCTCGTTCGCGCGCGCCCTCCGCCTGTTCGTGCGCCGCCGCGTTCTGGAACGCTTTTTTCACCACCCATGCGATTCCCGCCGCGACGATGGCCCAAATCACGTAGCGGAAAATTCGCCCCAGAAATTCCAGCGGACCTCCCGCCGTATTTTGTCCCCTGCTCACCATTTCTCTCGCAACCATGCTTTCTTTGGTGCTGTAAGTTGCTTCCGGCTCGAAGTTTATTCAACCCGCCGTGGCCAGTCAATTGAAAGCGGGCGAAATCGTTCCATTGTGCGCAGCTACTAAATCCGCGGAATCCAAAGACTTTACCGTCAATGCCTGCGCAATACACTGTAAACAATACACTTACAGCTACACTCTCCCGCGGTCGTGCCACCTTTCTTGTGCCGCCCCTCCCCGCTCAAATCACGATTTGCCCCCGCCTCGCCCGCGGGCTAAGCTGTGGACCCGCGCTTCGCTGGCCGGCATCCGTTTGCCCCGCCGGAAGCGTATTTCTTCTAAGAGCGGTTGAGGCATTGTGAATCGAGCGCACGGCGCTGAACAAAACGATTCGGATTGGTCGCTGCTCGCGCGGGTCGTCGAACGGGACGAATCCGCTCTCGCGGCCCTCTACGACCGATACAGTGGATTGGTGTATGCCGAGTCCTTGCGCATTCTTCGCGATTCGGGCGCGGCCGAGGAAATCTTGCAGGATCTGTTCCATCAGGTGTGGCGCACGGCGGAAAAATTCGATCCCGCGCGCGGTTCTTTGCCGGGATGGCTTCTTGTCGCCGCGCGCAACCGCTCGATTTCCCGTTTGCGCCGCCGCGGCTATCGCGATTCCGAGGAATTAAATGAGAACAGCGTCGTGCTTCCGTGCGGTTTGGAAACAACCGTGGCAAGGAATCAATTGCTCGGTCGCGTGAAAGCGGTGCTCTCCGGCTTGGCCGATGGCCAGCGCGAAGCCATCGAGCTCGCTTATTTTGAGGGCATGACGCACAGCGAAATCGCCGAGCATCTGGGCGCGCCCCTCGGCACAATCAAAACGCGCATTCGCTCGGCACTGGAAACCTTGAAACAGGCGCTCGCATGACCAACGGCCATCCCATTCGCGAAGACGAGTTCGAGCTTTTCGCCCTCGGCGTTATCGCCGGGGAGGAGTGCGCGTCCATTCAGGCGCACATCGATGCGTGTCCCGAATGCGCGCGGAAACTCGCCGAAGCCCGCGGCCGCGTCGCGCTTCTCTCGCTCGCCGCGCCGCAGCAAAATCCTCCGGCAGCCTTGAAGCAGCGCCTGCTCGAAACAATTCGCGCGGAAAAATCCCTCCGCGCCGTGCCCGTTCGCGGAACTCGCCCCGCGCCTCGCTGGTGGAACACCATCTGGGCGCCGGCCGCTCTCGCGCTCGCCATCGCAACCGTATTTCTCTGGATCAGCGACCGCCGTCTGGACCGTCAGTTGCACCAAATGCGCCAGGCCACGCAAACTTACCAGGCGCAAACCCAGCGCGACCGCGAACTCGTCCAAATCCTCACCGCGCGCGACACCATGACCGTCTCTCTTTCTCCCATGCCGCAGGTGCCCAAAGCCTGGGCCTCGCTAAAATACAATCCCCGCATGGGCTTGGTCTGTTACACCGGAGATCTTCCCGCGCCGCCTCCGAACAAGGTCTATCAGATGTGGATCGTTCCCGCGTCCGGCGCTGCCGTCAGTGCCGGCGTTTTCATGCCCGCCGCGTTCAATCAAGGACGCGTGTGCGTCGCCAAGGTCCCCCGGAATATCAGTTGCAAGGCCTTTGCCGTGACCCTCGAACCCGCGGGCGGCATGCCGCAGCCGACGGGCGCGAAAGTCCTCGCCGGCGCCCTGTAAACTTTCCGTTGCTTGTGTACCTATCGTCCCTCCGCGGCATCCAATCTTCTGCACCCCGGCGTACTCCTCGCGACACGGGAACCACCGTTGGCCTGGAGTGCCAGCCGGCGGAAGCCCAGCGACAACCCTATATCCATAATTGATACGGAGGAAACACATGAAGAAGCTTTCGAACGTTCTCGGCCTTGCGATCGTATTGCTGTTCACCGCGGGGCTGGCGACCACGGCCAGCGCCAAGGATCACACTTGGAAGGGATGGATCAGCGACAAAATGTGCGGAACCAAGGACGCAAGCACCGCCAAAGTCAGCTGCATCAAATCCTGCGCCAAGAAGGGCAGTCCCTACGTGTTCGTGAACGCCAAGACGAAAAAAGTCTACGCGATTCAGAATCAGGATGCTGTCACCGACGCCTCTTTGGGCCACGAAGTGAAACTGTCGGGCGACATAAACACAGATGGCTCGATCCAGGTCGCTTCCATCCATCCCATGCACAAAAAAATGCACCTGAAGATGTAATTGCCGTTTCGCTGTTTTCCTAAAGGCGCGGCTCGCCCCGGCAATTCGCACGCGGACGCCGCGCCTTTTCCATTTTCCGCGCCGTATTCTTGCCGCTCAGCCGCGCGCCGGAATGCGATCCTCGCCCATGTACCGCCGCAGCGGCCCAGGAATTTCGATCGAGCCATCCGCCTGCTGGAAATTTTCGACGATGGCAATCCACGTGCGCCCCGTCGGCAAGCCTGAACCATTCAGCGTATGCACGAATTCGCTTTTTGCGGTCTTCTGCTTGTACCGAATCCCCGCGCGCCGCGCCTGAAACGCTTCGCAATTCGAGCAGCTCGAAATTTCCATGAACTCCTGCGATGACGGCACCCACACTTCAATGTCGTACGTCTTCGCCGACGCGAATCCCATGTCGCCGGTGCAAAGCTGCATCACGCGGTAGTGCAATCCGAGCTGTTGCAGCAATTCCTCCGCGTCGCGCACCATGTTTTCCAGCTCGCCGTAGCTTTCCTCCGGCCGCGTGAATTTGAACATCTCCACTTTCTGAAATTGGTGCTGCCGCTTGATTCCCCGCGTGTCTTTTCCCGCCGCACCCGCCTCCGAACGGAAACACGCCGTCCACGCGCACACTTTGATCGGCAGCAAATCCTCGGCAAGCGTTTCGTCGCGGTAAAGATTCGTCAATTCCGTTTCCGCCGTGGTCGTCAGCCACAGGTCGGTATTTTCCAGATGAAACATATCGTCCGCGAATTTCGGCAGCTTGCCATCCGCCACCAGCGACGCGGTGTTCACAATGAACGGCGGCAGCACTTCCGTGTAACCCTGCTCGCGCGTGTGCACGTCGAGAAAAAAATTCGCCAGCGCGCGTTCCAGCCTCGCCCCCGCTCCGCGATACAACGCGAAACGCGTCCCGGCGATTTTCACCGCGCGCTCCAAATCCAGAATTCCCGCCGCCTCGCCCAATTCCCAGTGTGGCTTCGGCGCGAAATCGAATTTCGGCGGCGCGCCCCAGCGCCGCACTTCCACGTTGCCCTCCCCGCCGCTGCCCACGGGCACCGAGCTGTGCGGGATATTCGGCACCGCCAGCATGAAGTCGCGCAGCGTTTCATCGAGCCGCGCAATCGACTCGTCTTCTTTTTTTATTTCCTCGCCAATCTGCTTCATGCGCGCCATCAGCGCGCTCGCGTCCTGGCCCAACTTCTTCAGTTTCCCCACTTCCTCGCTGCCCTTGTTGCGCTCGGCCTTCAGCCGCTCCACCGACGTAATCCGCTGCCGCCGCTCGCCGTCGATTTTGCGAAACGCCTCCAAGTCCAGCTTCGCGTTGCGGTTCCGCAACATCCGCTCGATCTCGTCCACATGCTCGCGAAAATAATTCAAGTCAATCATCGTTTTTTCATCGCCGCAAAAGCATACCTTACGATGGCAACCACCGCCACCCGCAAAACGCGCGCTTACCCTCAGCGCAGCGAACACGCTGCTGCATCAAAACACGAAACGCACTCTTCCCATCTCTCCCGCCACCAGCGCAAATGCACCATCTGCCACCACGCCGACCGCGAAGAGATCGAACAGATGTTCCTCCACTGGTTCAGCGCCTCCTCCATCTACCGCCGCTTCCTTCTCAAGGATCGTTCCTCCATCTACGACCATGCCCACGCCACCGGCCTCTACGCCCGCCGCCGCAAAAACATGCGCTGCGCCCTCGAAAACATCATCGAGCGCTCCGACGAATGCCCCGTCTCCTCGAACGGCATCGTCCGCGCCATCAAGGCCTATTGCTCTCTCACCGACGCGGGCGAATGGATCGAGCCGGCCTCTCGCGTCGTCTACATTTCCACTTCTGACTCTACAGGGCCAGACTCGTCCCGAGCGCCGGCGCACACGACGGTGCCGGGCACGACGGTGCCGGGCACAACGGTGGATGGCTGGAATTGCCGCTACGGAGACGTGCGCAGCACGCTTCCGTCTTCGTCGCACGCAACCGCCACTTCCGCTCCCATGGACCCCACGCCCCCGCCCATTTACCCTGCTTCTGACTCTGCACGGCCCGGCGTATCCCGAACGCAGGCCCAGACGTACAGCGCGCCTCGGCCTTCCGCTTCGCACACCACCGCAACCGGCGCGCCACCGATTTCTAATCGGTACAACAAATTATTAGAAACCGGCGCAACTCACACAAAACACAGAACCGGCCCCGATTCTATTCGGTACAAATAACATGTATTTTTCAGCGCCTTTTCTAGCGCAGGTTGACGAGGCGGGCGAGGAAAAAAGCGGCGGAGGCGGCGAGCCCGCCAACGAATGCCGTTTGCAAAGCGCCGCGCCACGGAGCGACGTCGGTGAATCTCGCCTTGATGAAGCCGAAGATCAGCAGCGCGAGCAGCGTGACGCCGACCGAAACCCACAGCGCGGAAAAAATTTGCGAAACGAGCATGTAAGGAGCGAGCGGAATCAATCCGCCGACGATGTACGACGCGGCAATCGTGCCGGCGCTGCGTCCCGCGCGCGAAGGCTCCGGCTCTTCGAGCCCCAATTCGAAGCGCATCATGAAATCCACCCAGCGCTTTTGATTCGAGCAGATCGCCGTCACCACGGGCCGCACGTGCTCTTCCGCCAGTCCGTATCCGCGAAACACTTTGGCGACTTCCTCTTCTTCTTGATCGGGGATCTCGACTGTCTCCTCGATTTCGCGTCGCATTTCGGAAGCGTAATGCTCCGAATCGGTTTTCGCCGCGAGATAGCCGCCGAGTCCCATGGCGATCGAGCCCGCGACAATTTCCGCGAGTCCTGCGGTGACCACGATGCTGGTGGAGGCCATCGCCAGGCCCGTGAGTCCTGCGGCGAGAGCGAACGGCACGGTCAAGCCGTCCGACATTCCAATGACGATGTCGCGAACCGCGGCGGTCGAAGTGAAATGCTTTTCCAGATGGGCGGTGGTGGGCATGGCTGGCTCCTATTCGCGCGTCAGGTGAATTGCGTACTTTACGCCGCCGCGGGCGCCGGCGGGGGTATAATTATGGGGCACGAAAGCAATTTCAGGAGGAAGAAATGACAGAAGCTCAAGGAACCGCCCAGGCCGCGCCGTATCAGTTGCCGCCGCTGCCCTATGCATTCGACGCGCTCGAACCGTACATCGACGCGAAGACCATGGAAATCCATCACGACAAGCACCATGGCGCGTATGTCACCAACTTGAACAAGGCGCTCGAAGGTCACGCAGAGCTGGCGAAGCTTTCCGTCGAGGCGCTGATCAGCAAAATCGATTCCGTGCCGGAAAATATCCGCGCCGCGGTGCGCAACAACGGCGGCGGACACGCCAACCATTCGCTCTTCTGGAAAATCATGAAGAAGGGCGGAGGTGGCGAGCCGAAAGGCGAAATCGCGGACGCGATCAAGTCCGCGTTCGGCGGCTTCGGTGAATTCAAAGCGAAATTGAACGAGGCGGCCACGAAGCGTTTCGGCTCCGGCTGGGCGTGGCTGATGATCAAGGATGGCAAGCTGTCGATCGATTCGACGCCGAATCAGGATAATCCGCTGATGAGCGGCGCGAAGCCGGTGATGGGAATCGACGTCTGGGAGCACGCCTATTATTTGAAGTATCAAAATCGCCGGCCGGAATACCTCGAGGCGTGGTGGAACGTGGCGAATTGGGATCAGATCAATCAGAATTACGCGAGCGCGAAGAAGTAGGGAGAAGCGAGTCCAGAGTTAAAAGTTGAGAGTCGGTAGCCCGGAGGCTGGCCGGGCTGAAGCCGGCTTTCCAAGAACCAAAAATGGAAGCGCGGATTCGCTGCGAGCGATGCGGCGAATCCGCGGCTTCGTTTCCGGATGGGTTGTTATTCTTGGCGAGGGTTCTCGCTGGCGGGAGTGGCGATGAAGGTGATGCGGGCAATCAAGCCTGAGAAAGTGTACGCGGCGGCGCGGAAGAATCCGCTCGCCGACATCTGGGCGCACCTGCCGTTTTTTTGCGAAGTGGGCAGAGGAAACATTTTGGAGATTGGCGTTCACCGGGGACTTTCGACGAGCGCGTTCCTTCTGGGCGTCGAGAAGAATGGCGGCCACGTGTACAGCATTGACGTGGACCGGGAGTGCGGCAAGCTGTTTCGCAGGCATTCGCAGTGGACTTTCTTTTGTATGAACAGCCAGGACTGCGCCGGCGTCAAGGCGGCGCTGCGCGCGGCACAGCCGCCAGCGGATGGCGTTGACGCTCTCTTTGACGTTCTTTTCATCGATGGCAGCCACGATGAGGCGGATGTGAAAAACGATTTGCGCAACTACGCGCCGCTGGTGAAACCCGGCGGACTGATTTTGATGCACGACGTGCAGGAGCCGGAGGACAAATCGTTGCTGCCGCGCTCCGGCTGGGTGCCCGGGCAGCTCGTCGGCCCGCGCCGCGCCTTTGATGAGTTCACGCAACGGACAGGCTGGGAGTGCGAGATACGTCCGGAAAGCTGGGGCTTGGGGATTATGCACGTCCCGCGTGGCGTTTCAGCGGCGTCGCGGTGAAGGACAAAGCCGCATCCGAGAATTGCGCGGCCACGAAATAAAAGCGCGCGAAAAGCGAGCTGCGGCGAGCAAATTGTTTTGCGCCGCGCGCTGAAAATTATGCGGATTCGCGCCGGACGAACTCGGAGCGAATCCGCATTTGCTTTGAGAAACGCGTTGCGATGCCGCGCGCCTAGCCGATCTTTCCCAGTTGGATACATCTGATCCAGTTAAGCGGTTTAGAATCAGACGAGGTTATCGAAAGGTCTCCACCACAAACGCCCCCTACCGGACGGTCTGTACCTCGATTTCGTAGCTCTCTTTTTGCCCGATCA
>DATLTU010000020.1:0-19585 GCA_035533415.1 Candidatus Limnocylindrales bacterium | reverse complement strand
CGCGTTGATCGCGGGGCGAATGCCCGCGTTGAATAAATCCGATTCGAGATAAATCTGCCCGTCGGTGATCGAAATCACGTTCGTGGGAATGTACGCCGAGACGTCGCCCGCCTGCGTTTCAATCACGGGAAGCGCGGAAAGTGAGCCGCTGCCGAGGCTTTCGCTCATTTTTGCGGCGCGCTCAAGCAGCCGCGAATGCAGGAAGAAAACGTCGCCCGGATAGGCTTCGCGGCCCGGAGGACGCCGCAGCAGGAGCGAAATTTCGCGGTACGCCTGCGCATGTTTCGACAGATCATCGTAAAAACAGACCGCGTGTTTGCCGCCGTCACGAAAAAATTCTCCGATGGCACACGCCGCAAAAGGCGCGATGTATTGCATGGTGGCAGGTTCGGAAGCCGTCGCGGCCACCACAATGCTGTGCTCCATGGCTCCGGCGTCCGTCAGCGTCTTCACCACTTGCGCGACCGTCGAGCGCTTCTGGCCAATGGCGCAATAGATGGAAATCATGTCGCCGCCGCGCTGGTTGATAATCGTGTCGAGAATGATTGCGGTCTTGCCGGTCTGGCGGTCGCCGATGATCAGCTCGCGCTGCCCGCGGCCAATCGGAATCATCGCGTCGATGGCCTTGATGCCCGTCTGCAAAGGCTCGCGCACCGGCTGGCGGTCAATTACGCCCGGCGCCAAGCGCTCGATGGGATTTCGCTTGTCCGTGGCAATTGGGCCTTTGTCGTCGAGCGGCTGGCCCAACGGATTCACAACGCGCCCGATCAGCGCATCTCCCACGGGAACGGACATGATTTTCTTCGTCCGCCGCACCGTGTCGCCTTCTTTGATTTCCGTGTAATCGCCGAGCAGCACCGTGCCGACCTGATCCTCTTCGAGGTTCAGCGCGATGCCGAACACGTCGTGGGGAAACGCCAGCATTTCGCCCGCCATGCACTTGTCGAGGCCATGAATGCGCGCGATGCCGTCGCCCACCGAGATCACCGAGCCGACTTCCTCGACGGCCATCACTTGCTGGTAATTCTCGATCTGTTCGCGAATAATTTTTGTGATCTCGTCAGCCTTGATGGTCGCCATTCCTTGCTCCTATTGAGCTTCGAGCTGCGTGCGCAGCCGGTCGAGCTGTTCGCGCACCGATCCGTCGTAGATTGTCGAGCCGATTCGCACCGTCGTACCGCCGATCAGGCTGGCGTCGAGCTGATATTGCGACTGCACTTTTTTCCCCGTGACGTGTTCGAGCGTCCGCGCCAGTTGCGACTTCTCTTCCGCGGAAAGCTCGCGCGCCGAAATCACGTTGGCATCCACAATGCCCATGCGCACATTGATCTCCGCTTCAAACGCCTGCCGAATCTCGCCAAGAATACCCGTGCGGCCGTGGTCCACCAGCACAAAAAGGAAATTCCGCACTTCGGCGCGCAAGCCCATCTTCTCCACAAGCTCGGCAAGCACGCGTTTTTTCGCGTCGGGGCCGATGGCCGGAGTCGTCAGGACATTGCGTAGCTCCGATGAATTCTCAAGCATCGCCGCAAACTCGCCCAGATCGCGCCGGATGCTGCCAGCCTCATTGCGCGCGAACGCCGCATCGGCCAGCGCCGCGGCGTATCGCTGGGCCAGGGCGCTCAATTCGCGCTCCCTTCACGCTCCAGCTCGGCGACAAATCCGCGAAAGAGCGATGCATCCGTTTGCCGCGTCATCTGCTGTTCGAGAAGCGTTTCCGCGCGTTCGATGGCCACGCGCGCGGCAATGGTCTGGAGTTCCAGTTGCGCGGCGCGTTCCGCGGCGCGAATTTCGGCTTGGCCCGCCAGTTCGATGCGTTTGGCTTCTTCCTGCGCGAGGGCGTGAACCCGTTCGGTTTCGCCAGCGCTCTCGCGTTTGGCCCGCGCGCGCAACTCCGCGACCACTGTATCGAGCGCGGCCATTTTCGCTTCGGCCTCGCGCTGCTGACGTTCCGCCTGTTCGCGCGCTCGCGTGCTCTCCGCAATCGCCGCCGCAATCGCTTCCTGCCGGCCGCGAAAATACGCCGGGGTCTTCTTGGCAAAGACCCAGATCAAGACCGCGGCAAAAATCAGAAAGTTAATCCAACGGTAGATCCAGCCGGCCGTCGATCCAGCTTCTTCCGCAGGATTCGCCGCAGCCAAAACCGGCGCGGCATATAGCATCAACGCAAACGCCACCGCGAGCAGCGAACTTGCCGAACGCAAAGCGCGGCGCGACATCGCTTGCATTAGCGCGCCCCACGCAGCGGCGCGGCGGGCCGCTCGAGGATCATCTTCGCAATCCGCACCGCAAGGTTTGCACTTTCACTTTCGAGTTGCGCGCGCGCGGCATCAAATTCCCGCGCGATGCGCTCCTTTTCCTTGCGCACCTGTTCCTGCTCGAACTTGCGGACGCTGTTCAACAGCTTCGCGCGTTCGCCGAATGCCGCCTGCCGCGACGATTCCTGTTCGGCAAACACTCCCGCGCGCGCCTTTCTCAGGGCATCCTCGTAGGAATGGACTTTTTCTTTCGCCGCAGCCTGGACGGCTTCGGCGTCCGCGCGCGCTTGCGTGATGCGCGCGTGGCGCTCGGCGAGAGTGCGTTCCAGCGGCTTGAAAAAATTCGCGCGCAAGAACCAATAAAACAAAAGGAAAATAAGGATGGTCGGTATGGACTTGAGGAACAACCAGCCGAGCTGTTGCAGGATCGCCATCGCACACTATCGCGAACGCCTCACTCGCCTCCGTGGATTTTCTTCGTTCGGCGGCTCGCCGCCGCCCTAATTCAGGACGCTGAAAAATGCAGCGGCATTGTGGGCCGGGGCCCGTGCGCGCAGGCAGGCCGCCTGCCGCAAACACGCTCTATTCCCGGCACAAGCCCTTGCCTTGCTCTTATTCAAGGGCTTCCGCGCTTTTCGCGTCCCGGCGCTCGCCGGTAAATCCCTGACGTACGGCTTCGGCTTTCTTCCTCCGGAGCCTGCAAAGGCACGCATCCAACGCACCACAAAGCCAGTAATTATTGCATCCCTGTTGTGCCTCGTCAACCCGCTGTACTAATTTTGGAAGAGTCCTACCCTGTCGTATTCCCGGCGTGAAATTGCGCCACCCGCGCACTCGCGGATATCTCCTTACTGGCTGGATGACACGGCATTGCGCGGCGGGTCAGAGAGAAAAATTCTCACTATAGATGCGATCGGGCGGGACTTGGAGGACGCTAAGATCCGCAGCGACGGATTTCATCATCAGCGGCGGTCCGCAAACATAGAAGGCAGCTCCGCGTTCCTCCTCAATGAACCGGCTCAAAAATTCACGCGATACCCGGCCGCGCTCTCCCCGCCAGTCCTCCGAAGGCCGCGACAGAATGTGAACGACGTGCAAGTCAATCTCATTTTGCATTTGCTCGAGTTCATCTCGGAAAATAATGTCAGTTTCCGTCTGATTCGCGTAGATCAGTCGAATCGGTCTTGGGTCTCCGGTATCCCGCAGGAAACGAATCATGCTCATCAGGGGAGTGATCCCCACTCCGGCCGCAATGAAGACCAGCCGGTCCGCATGACGATGGAGGAGATAGCTAAATTTTCCGTGCGGGCCGTCGACGAGGATGTGCTCGCCGGTCCGCCAGTCCTTAATGTGCGCCGTAAAATCTCCCACGGACTTGATGGTGGCAGTGAGAACGCCCCTCTGAGCGGGACTCGAAGAAATAGTAAACGGATGTTCCTCCAAAGGCTCGTTCGGCTCGAGCGGCGTGAGGAACATGAACTGTCCCGGGAGATACTGAAACCGCTCGCCTGTTTCGGGAGCGAGCACAAGCGTCGTCGTATTGTGGGTTTCGGGGATGAGCTCCATGATCCGGTGGCGATTCTGACGCAAGGTGCGGGGTTTGAGAAAATGCGCGTGGAAGGCCAGGGACCCGGCGCCTACTAAGAGGATGACCCACAGCACTTGCATGGCGTGCCGTTTCAAATCATCTCCCTCCGCGAAACCGTGAACAAATGCCAGGGAAAAAATCAGAAAGGCGGCCCGGTGAATTCGGCGCCAGACGACATAGTCAATGCTGAAGCTCGTTCTGAACACCGCCAAAACACTGTGAACAATCAACAAAAGGAGTGCGAGCTGCCCTACTCGAACGCCCCATGGAGCGCGGAATGGGTTGAGCAATTCTGGCTTTCCGTGGCCCACGGTAACCAGGAGTGGATGTGCCAGCAAAAGAGCAAGCACCAGAATACCGATGAGGCGGTGTAGCCCCAGAAGCTGTCCCAACCCTATGGGATCGCTGACGAGCCTCAGCCTCGAACCGATCACGATTTGGAGGGCCATCAATCCAAAGGCAAGGAGGCCTAAGGCCACGCCTATTCGAACCGCGAGAGGGTCATCCGATCTGACAAGGTTAGGGATGGCGAGCGCGAGGGGCAGAACCGCGATCAGGGCAAGGATGGAGACCGCTATGGCGACAGCCCACCGCGAGTGAAGGGCTGCGGCGGCATCCTCGGTGAAAGCCTGATACTGTCTTCCCATTGTCCATTCTCACGGAAGCCGCGAAGTTTCTCGTGCATTGGGATAGCTGGCCGACGCGGACAGCTGACGCGACAGCCCTTGCATAATATATACAATGAGGTATATTTCAACCGTTCATTGGGTTAAATCTCGCTCTTCGGTTTCGTCATCCAAGATTGTGGAAGCCTCATCGTCCTTCCGCTCTCAGCGTACCACGGAGACGCAACTGGGCCGGAATGAAAGCGCATGCATTGGTAGCACTGCGGAGGAGGAAATTGCCATGAAAGATCGCAAGGAAAGTTTGTCACGGAGGAAATTCCTATGGGGCGCGATGGCCACCGCCGGGGCGGGAGCTCTGCCCGGATCTTTGCTGGCGTCGCCGAAATTGCGCAGTCCGCTCGTCCCAACTCCGCCTCCTCAGGAAGAGCGCCGCCGCAGGCCGGCCCCCGTGACCGCGATGGTCGAGCCGTTTCCGATGAAGCAAGTGCGCCTGAGCGATGGTCCCTTCAAAGACGCATTGGAAATCAATCGCCAGTATCTCCATTCTGTCCCGTCCGACCGGCTGCTGCACATGTTTCGCGTGACTTCGGGCATTCCCTCCTCCGCGGAGCCACTCGGCGGATGGGAGGCTCCCAAATGCGAGTTGCGCGGCCATTTTGCAGGTGGGCACTATCTGTCGGCTTGTGCGCTGATGTACGCGGCGACTGGCGATGAAGAGCTCAAGCAAAAGGCCGATGCGATGGTGGAAGAACTGGCCAAATGCCAGACGGCAAACAAGAACGGTTATCTCAGCGCGTTTCCGCAAGAGGAATTCGATCGCCTGCGCGCGGGACAGCCCGTTTGGGCGCCGTTCTATACGATTCACAAGATCATGGCCGGCCATCTCGACATGTACCAGCATTGCGGCAACCAGCAGGCCTTGGAGACGCTGGAGAAGATGGCAGGATGGGTGGGAGGCTGGGTTGGCCCGCTGAGCGATTACCACATGGCGCGCGTGCTCGAAGTCGAACAGGGCGGAATGCTGGAGGTGCTGTGCAACCTGTTTGCCGTCACGCACAAATGGCAATATCTGGGCATCGCTCATCGATTCGACCAGAAAGAGTTCTTCGATCCGCTGGCGGCCTACCGGGACGAACTGAAAGGCCTCCATGCCAATACGAATATTCCCAAGGTGATCGGCGCAGCGCGCCTCTACGAGCTGACAGGGTGGGACCGCTACCGCGACATCGCCTCGTTTTTCTGGGAGGACGTGACCGCCCGGCGGACATTCTGCACCGGCGGCACCAGCAATGGAGAACACTGGGACTCCGATGCGGGGAATTTGTCGAAAACACTGAGCGAATGGGACGAGGAATGCTGCTGCGGTTACAACATGCTGAAACTCACGCGCCACGTCTACGGCTGGACCGCCGACCCGCGCGCGATGGATTATTATGAGCGCACTTTGTTCAATAGCCGGCTCGGCACGCAGGATCAGGAGGGAATGAAAAGCTATTTCGTGCCCCTGGCCTCCGGCTACTGGAAGTATTTCAATTCCCGGTATCACTCGTTCTGGTGCTGCACGGGCACTGGCGCGGAAGAATTCTCGAAGTTTAACGACTCGATTTATTTCCACGATGATCATGGCGTCTACGTAAATCTTTTTATCGCGTCGCAACTTAGCTGGCCGGAAAAGGGCGTGCGCATCGAGCAGGCTACTCGCTTCCCGGAACAAGAGGGAACCACGCTGGTGATTCATGCGGATCGGCCCGTGGAAATGGCGGTGAATCTGCGAATTCCCTATTGGGCGACCAAGGGCGGAAGCGTCAAGCTCAATGGTTCGGCGTTGCCCGTGTTCTCGAATCCCAGCAGCTATTTGAGTTTGCATCGCGTCTGGAAGGATGGAGACCGCATCGAGCTTAGCCTGCCGATGAGCTTGCACGTGGACGCGCTTCCGGGAGATCCGGCGACGCAAGCTCAGATGTACGGGCCGCTGGTGCTCGCTGGGCGGCTCGGTTCGCAGGGGCTGACCGAAGCGCTGCAGCATCCCACATATGACACGGCGCCCAATGGCAAGCCGATCGAGGCGCCCGCGATCACGGTCGAACCAGGCAGCAAGGAAGATTGGGTTGAGGCCGTGCCGGGCCAGACGCTGGACTTCCGCACCGTTGGCCAAACGCAGCAGACTTCGCTCATACCCTTCTACCGGATCATGGGCGAGAGATACGTGGTGTACTGGAAAACGCCGATACCAGGCGGAAGGGCATAGCGAAGTTTTCCTGATCGCGCAAAGATTGCCGAACATAATTTGACGCGAGCTATTCTCCTGGGAGCCCACAAATGAAGATCGCGCGTCACGCTGTGCTCGTCATCATGCTGGGACTTTTGGCCGTTAGCGCGAATTCTCAAACGCTGCCGCAGCCGCCCGTGAAACAGGGCGCCTATCGACTCGACGGCGGAACCGTCTATGTCGGACTCGAGGCTGAACCGCCCGATCATCCCACGATACAGTTCTACGATGCCAAGACGCGACGGATCGGAACTCTCGAGCACATCTCAGGCCACGAATACCGAACCGATGGCTCCCCGGCGATTAACTTCGTGTTGGATTCGCCGACTTCTCCAGTTGTGGAGAAACCATTCGTTATTGGTAACGGCCCCGATCGTCTGGGCGCATCGCTGTGGCACGCGTCCGGAGCCGAGCACCTCTCTACCATCGTGCTGATTCACGGCGCCGATGACGAGATGCGCGAGATGGGTTTTCTCATTCCTTATTTTGTTTCGCATGGACTCAATGTGGTCACGTACGATCAGCGTGGCACAGGCGAGTCCGCGGGAAACTGGCGCTATACCGGGCCTGATTCCAAGGCCGATGATGTCGTCGCCATACTCCACAAAGTTGAAAGCGATCGCGCGGTGGACGCGCATCGGATCGGCGTTTGGGGATTCAGCAATGGTGGTTGGGTTGCGCCGATTGTCGCCACGCGCTTTCCGCTGGCATTCATGATTTTGAAGAGCGCGCCGAGCGAAACCATCGCGGAGAACGTGCTGTACGAGATCGGGCAGGACTTGCGCGAACACGGTCGGTTCACGGAGGAACAGATCTCCACTGCGCTGGCCTTCGAACGAATCATGTTCCTCGCGCTGAAGACGAACTCGAATTGGAGCGCCGCTGGGGAAGCATTGAACGCGGCAAAGAAAGAACCGTGGTTCCCGTACATGCGGATTCCGCCGGGAATGACCGCTCCGCCTCCTCCGCCGATACTGGCCGCTTTGCGCGCCGCGCTGATCTACGATCCGGCTGCGACGTTGGGGCACGTTCGTACCCCGACGCTCGCAGTGTTCGGAGCGCTTGACAAGAACGTGGATTCCGCCGACAGCGCGGCGCGATTTCGGAAGGCGTTCGCTCGAGCTGGCATGAAGGACCTGACCATATTGACTTTTCAAGGAGCAGGCCACACGTTGGTAAGATCGATGACCGGATACGAAGACGATCCGTCGTTGCCTGAGCGGACGGTCGATGGATATCCGGAAGCCATTGTTCGTTGGCTCGCTGCTCGAGGTTTCACGAAATAACGAGATTTCCCAATAAATACTTTCGATGTCTTCGTAGCGCTTGGCATTGGTGAGATGAGGCACCCACGAACACGGTCAGGCGGACGGCAAGCGGGATTCGGTTGTCCGTGGAGAGCATACGGTGGACTGTCGCACCGTTGGCCAGACGCAGCAGACTTCGCTCACACCGTTCTACCGGATCATGGGCGAGAGATACGTGGTTTACTGGAAAACGCCGATGCCGGGCAGACGGGCATAGGCGGAGTTTTCCTGACCGCGCAAAGATGGCCAAACATAGTCCACCGCGACCCATACCCGGGAGTTCACAAATGAAGATCACGCGTCCTGCTGTGCTCGCCGTAATGCTGGGACTTTTGGCCGTTAGCGCAAATTCTCAAACGCTGCCGCGGCCCCCAGGATCGCAGGTGATTACCGTGACTCCGCAGCCAGGTTTTTTCACGGAGCCTTCCATCGCCATTAATCCTCGCGATCCAAACCAGGTGGTCGCGGCGTTCCAAGACAACGCGCACATTGCGTATTCGACCGACGCGGGAAAACACTGGCAGATCGCCGCAGGAGTTGCGCCGGCGGACTATCGAGTCTCCGGCGACGTTTCGGTCACGTACGACAATCAGGGCCACGCGATCATTTGTTACATGGCGTTCGACAAACTTGGGACGTTCAATTACTGGGGACATAATTCTTCACGAAACGGCCTCTACATACGGCGCTCGCTCGATGGCGGAAAGACGTGGGAGGCGAATGATATTTCGGTCATCGCGCAGCCGAACCAGACAGATGTTCCCTTCGAGGACAAGCCGTACATTGTGGCCGACGATAGTCATGGGCCGCACGCCGGGAATCTCTACGTGGGCTGGACGCGGTGGACTTTGACGAATTCGGAACTGATGTTCACGCGCTCGACCGACGACGGAAAAACCTGGTCCAAGCCCATTGAAATTGATAACCATCCCGGCCTTCCGCGGGACGACAATGGAGCCTTGGAAGGATTTGCAGGAGTGGTTGGACCCGACAGCACTCTCTATGTTGTCTGGGCGAACGGCAATCACATCATCTTAGCGAGTTCGCGTGACGGCGGACGCAGTTTTTCGCGCACCCGCGATATCATCAAAACGGCTCCCATCATGTTCCGCGTGGACGCGGTTTCTCGCGCGAATGGATTTCCACAAATCGCGATGGATCCGCGAGGCGGAAGAAAAGGAGGGCGATTGTACGTCACGTGGAGCGATTACCGGAATGGCGACGTGGATGTGTTCTGTTCCACCTCCGCGGATCATGGTCGCACGTGGACTCCCGCCACGCGCGTGAATACGGACCCGGTCCATGACGGAGCGGATCAATTTTTCCAATGGCTGGCAGTCGATCCCTCGGACGGATCGGCGGACGTGGTTTTCTATGACCGGCGCGGCGATCCGCGCAACCGGAAGCAAATCGTGGTTCTGGCGCGCTCGACGGACGCCGGCCGCACGTTTCAAAATTACGGCTGGACGGACACGCCGTTCGACGCGCAAGGCGTTTTTATAGGCGACTACACGGGCCTCGCCGCGCTCGACGGTCGAGTCTACGGAGTGTGGACCGAGGAACCGGTGCGTAAAGAGTCCCAGACGCCGGGTGCGTTGCGAATTATCCCGCGAAACAGCGCGGAGTACTGGAAGCTTCGCGGCACGGTGATCCGCATCGGAATCGCCGACTTTCAATCGGCCACACCCGCAGCAGCGAAGTAAAGATCTGAATGCGCGATTGCCCGCGCACAAAGAGCAAGACGAGTCGCTACTTTTGTGTATTGATGAATTTGCAGACGTTTTTCACGGCGTTGCTCAGCAAAAAAGTAGACGTGCCGTATACTGCATCCCCGCCGTGCTTGAACAATGTGAACCTATAATTGCCGGACCAGCCTCCGGCTTGCAGCATATAGTCCGATTTTTTTGAGTCCAGGGTGATCGAGACGTTCGGACATTTGGCGTGAAGGTTCCGTACGATATCGGCCGTGGGCACTGATGATGCGGGAGACAGCACCAGCTTGACGGGTTTTGGCCATACCTTTGCAATTCCTCTGCCCGCCGATAGCAGCAAAAGAAGCATCGATACGCCGAACAGCATTTTTCTCATGGATTTCTCCCCGCTCTCCAGCGCGCAGGCCGCGTACTTTCTCGGACGGATTTTCCACCGGAATGGTTGCACGGCCTCCATTATTGTAACGTGTTTCCTTGGCATCCTTCCGCCTCTCGGAATAGACGCTATTTACTAGATCGGCCAATTCAGCGAAGATGATGCGCGTATTGGGGATTGTGCCGCGGGTAACGGAGAAAAGTCATGCGCAAGGCATTTGTCCAAATGGCGGTAATCATCACGGTAATCCTGTGCGGAACTGGGCTGCGTGCGCAACCCGCTTCCGGCGCCACGACGGCGGCGCAATCCAAAAAAACGCCCGCGCGCGCATCGGGAAAAGCCGCGCCCGCGAAGGCTCCCAATCTCAAGAAGCAGCCGACATTGTATTTAGTCGGCTACTCCCATTTGGATACGCAATGGCGCTGGGAATATCCGCAGGTGATTTTGCAATATCTTCCGGCAACGATGGAGAAGAATTTCGCGCTCTTCAAAAAATATCCGCACTACATCTTCAATTGGACGGGCGCGAATCGCTACATGATGATGCAGGAGTATTACCCCGCCGATTTCGCGAAAGTGAAACATTACGTCGCCACGGGCCAGTGGTTCCCCGCCGGCTCGTCGATGGAAGAAAATGACGTCAACTCGCCTTCGCCCGAATCCATCATTCGACAGGTGCTTTACGGCAACGAATATTTTCGTCAGGAATTTGGCAATGCCAGCGAAGAGTACATGCTCCCGGACTGCTTCGGCTTTCCCGCGGATTTGCCCAGCATCCTCGCCGCAGCGGGAATCAAAGGTTTCTCGACGCAAAAGTTGACCTGGGGCTCCTCGGCTCCCGTCGGCGGCCCTAATTCTCCCGAGGACACGCCGGTGGGCACGCCGTTCAACGTTGGCCTGTGGATTGGTCCAGACGGCCACGGCGTAATCGCCGCGCTCAATCCCGGAAGCTATTCCGGCGGCGTCAGCTACGACCTCAGCAAAAGCACTGCCCCTCCCGGCGTGAGCGATTTCATTGACTGGCCCAAGCGCGTAAATCGCGACGGCAAAGTCAGCGGCGTTTTCGCGGACTATCACTATTACGGCACGGGCGACATCGGCGGCGCGCCGGATGAAGGCTCGGTGAAATTGGTGGAAGAAATGGTAACGAAAAGCATGGGCGCTCTTCCTGTGCAAAAACGCAACGAGGACGGCGAAAACGCGCCGGCGCCGCCCTCCGCTCCGCAAGTCCGCATGGGCACGGGACCTCTCCACATTATTTCCTCCGATGCCGATCAAATGTTCAAAGACATCCTCGCGGAACATTTGACCGCCCATCTGCCGCGCTATCAGGGCGATCTCGAGCTGACGAATCACTCGGCCGGCTCGCTCACCTCCGAGGAAGTTCACAAGCGCTGGAACCGCGAAAATGAAAATCTCGCTCACGGGGCGGAGGAAGCTTCCGTCGCCGCGGCGTGGCTCGGCGGACGTTCGTATCCGCTTGCGCGCTTGAACTATGCGTGGCGCCTTGTGCTCGGCGGCCAGTTTCACGACATCATGGCGGGCACGGCGACGCCCCAGGCATACGTATATTCTTGGAACGACGACGTGATCGCGATGAATCAGTTTGCGAGCGTGCTCACCAGCGCCACCGACGCGATTGCTTCTGACTTGAATACCGAAGGCAAAGGCACGCCGGTCATCGTTTACAATCCGCTGTCCATTGCGCGCCAGGATGTTGTGGAAGCTCGCGTCCATTTTCCCGGCGGCGCGCCGCAAGGCGTTCGCGTGGCCGGCCCGGATGGCAAGGAAGTTCCCGCCCAACTGGAGCGCTCCGGAAATGGCGGGGCAAAAGTCCTATTTCTGGCGAAGGTTCCCTCGACCGGCTTCGCGGTTTACGACGTGCAGCCATCGGAAACTCCGTCGTCATCGAATTCCTCGGAACTCAAAGTCACCGATTCCTCGCTCGAAAACGCCCGCTATCGCATCCGGTTGAATCACAACGGCGACGTTTCCAGCATTTTCGACAAGAAGCTCAATCGCGAACTTCTTTCCGCTCCCGCGCGCCTCGCTTTCCAGACGGAAAAGCCGTCGCAATGGCCCGCCTGGAACATGGACTGGTCGGATCAGCGCAAGCCGCCGCGCGGCTACGTCGGCGGCCCGGCGAAAATCACGATCGCCGAAAACGGCCCCGTTCGCGTGGCTCTCCGCGTGGAACGCGAAGCCGAAGGCTCAAAGTTCGTGCAAACGATTCGCCTTTCGGCGGGCGATGCCGGCAATCGCGTCGAATTCGCCAATGCGATTGACTGGAAAACTCGCGAGGCCGCGCTGAAGGCCACGTTCCCGCTGACCGCTTCCAATCTGGACACCACGTACAACTGGGGCGCGGGCACGATTCGGCGGCCGACCGACAATGAAAAAACATTCGAGATGGCTTCGCATCGCTGGTTCGACCTCACCGATCACAGCGGCAGCTTCGGCGTCACAATTCTTTCCGGAGCGAAGACGGGCTCGGATAAGCCCAGCGACAATATGCTGCGCCTCACGCTGCTCTACACTCCCGGAATCAGTCCGGCGGGAGAATCCTACCGTGACCAAGCCACACAAGATTTCGGCCATCATGAATTTGTCTACGGCCTTGCGAGCCACGCTGGAGATTGGCAGCAAGGTGGCACGGCGTGGCAGGCCTACCGGCTGGATGCGCCGCTCATCGCCTTCGAGACAGCAAAGCACCCGGGCGCGCTCGGCAAAACTCTCTCCTTGCTGAAAGTCAGCGACACGAATGTGCGCGAGATGGCTTTCAAGAAAGCGGAAGCTGGCAACGACGAGGTTGTGCGCCTCGTCGAAATGAGCGGCCAGCCGCAGCGCGGCGTCCGCATCTCTTTTGCCTCGCCCGTGATTGCCGCGCGCGAAATCAACGGCCAGGAATTGCCCGTCGGAGCGGCCACCGTCGCTCAAGGCGATCTCGTCGCAAATTTTGGCCCGTATGAAATTAAGAGCTACGAAGTGAAGCTCGCCCCTTCGCGCGTGCGAGCCATTCCTCCGCGCTGGCGAGCGGTTCCGCTCCACTACGATCTTGCCGTCGCGAGCAACGATGGCACGAAATCCGTGGGCGGTTTCGACGCGGCTGGCGACGCGCTTCCCGCGGAAATGCTTCCTGCGGACATCGCCTACTCCGGCATCCACTTCAAGCTCGCGCCCGCCGCCACGGGAACGCCCAACGCCGTGGTTGCGCGCGGCCAAACCATTCCGCTCCCCGCCGGAAAATTCAATCGTCTCTACATTCTCGCCGCTTCCGATGACGGCGATCAGCAAGCCACATTCAAGGCTGGCAATCAGAGCGCAAATCTCACCATCCAGGATTGGGGCGGCTACATCGGCCAGGGATACGACCGCTCGTTCAAAATGGAGCCGCTCGCGATTCCGCCTGCGCCTGACGCGAGCGACATCAGCGAGCCCGCGCAAAGAATTCGCCGCTTCCGCGCTTACGTCCAGAAAAACGGGCCGATCATGCTGCCGCATTTCGCGGGCATTACTCCGGGCTTTATCAAGCACGCGCCGCTGGCATGGTTCGCTTCGCATCACCACACGCCTGACGGCGCCAATGTGCCGTACGCCTACTCTTATTTGTTCGCGTACGCGATCCATCTGCCGCCCGGCGCCAAGACGCTCACGTTGCCGCAAAACGACAAGATTCGCGTCCTGGCCGTCACCGCGGCGGAGGAAAGCGCTCCGGCATATCCCGCCGAGCCGCTCTACGACACAACGGCGGAAGTCACGGGCCAGAAATAACGCTCGCTCCGCCGGGATGGCTCGGTGGCGTTGGGCGCCCTGTATTCTGCGTCTAAGACAATTCGGCCAGAGATTGATATACTTTTAATGGACGGGCCATCCCGGATTCATACTTCTGGCCCAGACTAGTCGAGTTTGTCCGCACCCATGGCAACACCAAGCACCACAATTGAATCCGCTGCGCACCCCGAGGAAAAGCGCCCCAAGCAGCCCGCGCGTCCTTACTCGGGCGCTTTAGTGGTCGTCGAAGGGATCGACGGCTCGGGCAAGAGCACGCAGCTTCATCTTCTCAAGCGCTGGCTCGAAGTCGCCGGCTACCGCACCTATTTCACCGAATGGAATTCCTCTCCGTTGGTGAAAGCCGCCACGCGGCGCGGCAAGCGCCGCCGCTTGCTCACGCCGATGACGTTTTCGCTGATTCACGCCGCGGATTTTGCCGACCGTTACGAACGCCAAATTCTTCCGTTGCTTCGCAGCGGCCATCTGGTCCTCGCCGACCGCTACATTTACACCGCGTTCGCACGCGATGGCGCGCGCGGGTGCCCCATCGAGTGGTTGAGGAATCTCTATCGATTCGCCGTGGTTCCCGACGTCACATTTTATTTCCGCGCCCCGCTCGAAATTGCCATACGCCGCATCCTCAGCGGCCGGCCGCGAATTAAGTATTACGAAGCGGGCATGGACCTGGGCCTGTCGCTCGATCCCATCGAGAGCTTTGCGAAGTTTCAGGGACTGACGCTGGCGCGCTACGATCAAATGCTCCCGACGGACAATTTCGTTCTGATGGATGGCACGCTGCCCGTGCATCAGTTGCAGCAGACCATGCGCGACGTGGTGGCCGAGCGAATTGATCTGAAGCGCTACAAGGACGTATGACCGACGCGGTAAAATCCGAAGGAACTCCGGAACCGGCCCAGGAGTTTGTCACCACCGCTGCTTCCGGCATGCAGACCTGGTTCGGCGAGAGCGTGCCGCTTCGTCCTTCCGCCGGCTTGCCCACGAAGAATCGCAGCGAGCTCAGCGGCCACCTCATCGTTCTGGAAGGCACGGACGGCTCTGGCCGCTCGACGCAAATTGCGCTGCTCACCGAATGGCTCGAGTCGCAGGGCTTCGCCGTGCAGACGATGGGGCTGCGGCGCTCGTTTCTGATCGCGAAGGATATTGACAGCCTGCTCGCCAGGAATTCCGTGACGCGCTATACGCTGGCGCTGATGTACGCCACGGATTTTTTCGACCAGCTCGAAAATCGCATTCTGCCCGCGCTGCGCTCGGGCATGATCGTTCTCGCAGACCGTTACTACTACACGCTGATCGCGCGTGCCGTGGTTCGCGGCCTGGAGCTCGATTATCTCCAGCGAATTTACGAATTGGCTCTTCCGCCGGACCTCACTTTTTTCCTCAATGTCCGGCCGCAAATCGCTTTCGAGCGCGAATTCCAGAAGTCCCCGGCCATCAGCTTCTGGGAAGCGGGCCGCGACCTGCATCTTTCCGACGATCTCTATGATTCGTTCATCGGCTATCAGACGATGCTGCGCAAGGAATTCGTCAGTCTCGCGAAACATCACGGGTTCGCTGCCTTGAACGGCGAAAACACGATTCGCACCGTCAACGCGGACCTTCGTAAACGCATCGCTTCCTACCTGGGCATCCGGAATATCCGTTACCGGCCCTCGCACGCCCTCGTTCATCTGTGGCAATAGCCTTGGCCGCTCCTGTCCGAATCGCTGCCATTGACGCGGGCTCGAATGCCATTCGCCTGGTCATTGCCGAAGCCAAATCTTCCGCCGAAATTCGAATCCTCGATAGCGAGCGCGCTTCGGTGCGCCTGGGCCACCGCGCATTCACGAAACGTCGTTTTAGCCGCCTGACGATGGATCGCGCGCTGCAAGCGTTCCGCCATTTCAAATCATTGCTGGATCGCCATGGCGTCCAGCAGTGCCGCGCAGTGGCCACCAGCGCCGCGCGCGAAGCGCGGAATCGCGGCGAACTGATTCGCCGCATTCGGCGCGCCACGGGCATTGAGCTTGGCGTGATCGATTCATCCGAGGAAGCGAGGCTGGTGCATTCGGCGATTCTCGGCTCTCTCGGGCAGAAGCTGGTTCCGCGGCTCATCGTCGACCTGGGCGGCGGCAGCCTGGAAATCAGCCTGCTGCGAAAACGCGCGCCGGAGAAAGTCTTCGCTTTGCCGCTGGGAAGCGTGCGCCTGATGGAAACGCTGGGAATTTACGGCGCGCTCAGCGAGGACGAATTCGAACGCGTGCAACATCGCGCGCTTTCCTTGCTGCAAAGCGTCTGGCCTGCGCCGCCGAATCTCTCGGGCGCGTTAGCCGTCGCTTCCGGAGGTAATGCCGAGGCGCTGGCTCGCATCTGTCCCGGCCCCCGAGTCGCGGGAATCGCCACGCTCAACCTGCGCCTGCTGCGCGAACGACTGTGGGGAATCCTGGGCCTCAATGTGGATGAGCGCATGGACGCGCTGCACCTTCGCCGTGACCGCGCGGAAGTCGTCGGTGTCGCCGCGGTGGTCTTCGCTTCGCTCGCGCAGTGGCTGCGGCTGCGGACCCTGCTGGTGCCGGGCGTGGGCGTCAAGGAAGGAATTTTGTGGGATCTTGCGGCCTCGCAATTTTCCGGCGCTGCCGCGAGCGCCTACGCCGCGCGCTTTCAACCCCTGCTCCGCGAAGCGCGCCGCGTGGCCGCGCGTTTTCACTATGAGCCGTCGCACGCCGAACACGTGCGCCGCCTCGCAGGTCATCTCTTCGATCAACTTGCCCCTGTTCACCGTTTGCCATACGAGATGCGCCTGCCGCTCGAATTGGCGGTGATACTGCACGACGTCGGTTACGCCATAAATTCGAGTGCCCATCACAAACACGGCGAGTACATCGTTCGCCACGCCCATATCCCTGGCCTCGCCGAGCCGGATCGTCTGTTGGTTGCGTGCCTGATCCGCTACCACGGCAAGGCGAATCCCGATCCGCAGCACAAACTCTATTCCTCGCTCGGCGCGCGCCGCCGCGCGGACGTCCGCATGCTTACCGCGATACTTCGCATCGCCATTGCTCTCGATAAAGAGCGGCGCCGCGCGGTTCAGAATGTGGATGTGATCACCAGCCGCAAGGAAATTCTCCTGCGATTGCATTCCAGCAGCCCCGGCCCTCTGCCGATGGGCGACTGCCGTCGCGCGGCAAAATTGTTCGAGGAAACTTCGGGAAGGAAGGTTCGTTTCGGCCGCGCGAGGATTGCGCGAGCGGCGCCACGCGCGGAAAAAACTTTCGCGCGCTCGCATCGCGTCGCGTAACTTTTTGGCCGAAACAGTACTCTTTAAAACATGTGTCCAAATGCCACGATTCATTCCACGCCAGACAGGTTGTCTCGGCTACACGCCAGGAGAAAATGAATCCCTATGAAACTTTATCTTTTACGCCACGGTATCGCGATTGATCGCGATGATCCGGGTTGTCCTCCGGAAGCGGATCGTTTTCTGACGCCCAGAGGCATCGCCAAAACCGAAGCCGCCGCTCGTGGTTTGCACATGCTGGGTGTCAAACCCAGCCTCGTCCTCACCAGCCCTCTGCTGCGCGCCGTGCAAACCGCGGAGATCGCCTGCAACGCGTTCGGGTATCCCGTGACAAAGCTGCGGCAGACGGACGCGCTCAGATCCGATAGCGAGCCCGCGACGTTGTTCGAGGAGCTCTCCGGAGTCAAAGCCGGCGAAGTCCTCTGCGTGGGCCATGCGCCGAATCTGGACGAAGTAATCGCGTTCGCCATCGGCAGTCATTCGCTGGTTACGGCGCTAAAGAAAGCGGGCTTCGCGGCTCTTGAAATCGACGCTCTGTCGCCTCCGCGCGGGTTCATCACCGCAATCTACACGCCGAAAGCGCTGCGGCTTCTCGGCGAATAATTCACAAGCCGTCGCTGCGAAACTGGTTCTCGCGTAATTCGTTACGCAGCGTACGATTTCGCTTTGGATTCCGGAGCGTGAAGTGAGGCGCCCGCCGCGCCGGGCAGAATGACAATCGGCCTGCGGCATGCGATTTCCAGAAGATGCTTGGCACTGGCGAGCTTCGATAGCAGCGGTTCCTGACCATCGAATCCATAGGCGCGAATCGTCAATCCGTCGAGCGCCACGTCCACGCCGAATTTTCGGATTCGCTTCGGCGCTTGCGCAAAAGCATTCGCCAGCCGCAAAATCCCAGACAGGAAAAGCGTCGCTTGCTGGAGCGCCGAGGACAGCTTGCTGAATTCCTTATGCTTTGGCTGCGGCAGCGATTTCCGATGATAACGCGCCACCAGCGCGGTCAGCTCTAACTCTGATTCCTTCCAGCTAATCGGAAGCGGCTGTTTGCGAATTAAACGATACGACTCCTTGTGGTGCCTCTTGTTTCCTTCGCTGCGCCCGGCGTCTTGCATCAGTGCGGCGGCCTCTACGATCCATCGCGCGCGTTCGGTCGGCAGCCCAACGGCAATTCCTCGCGCGGCCAGCGCATCATACAGCTCCGCGGCCAGCGAGGTCACGCGCTGCACATGCGGGAATTCAGGCGTCCGGAAAGATGACCACGCGCCGAACTTCGCGGCCACAGCCTCTTCCAATTTGTCGCCTTGGGGTAACGCGGCTCGCCACGCCTGCCACAGCGAATTTTTGCCCGTCGTTCGCGAGCGATATTGCGCCAACCGCTGCTTCTTTGCGCTCTCGATGGCCGTTTTCCAAATCGTGCGTGCCGCGTGATCGCCGGCCGGTTTGAGGTGAATCACCTTTGACCAGAGAACATCCAAATCATGCACCTCGCCGAGCAGATTCTGGAGCTGCTTTAAATCATCGCCCCATTTTGCATGGAAGCTGGGGACAAAATTCTCAACCGTATAACGAAGATTCTTCAGTCCTACGCGCAGCCGGTGATAGCCAATCATCGAGCGGCTGCGCAGCGCGAAGCGATGCCGCCGCCAGGCTTCTTCCCATCGCTCCAGTGCAGCATACCGCGCGACGAGACTTTGCTGCGGGATGGAAGCCGCCCGTGCCGCGAGCGTTTCTTCCCACGATTTCCATTTTTGCGGATCGAAATCTTTCATCGCCTTTGAAGCTTTTGTTTTGAGCTGTTCCTGCTCGCGCTCGAGCGACGCCTTCAGCGTTTTTCCCAAATCGTCCGCGGCGATTTCCAGTTTTCCCAGCCATTCGAGAAGCACTTGCGTGTCACGCAGCGCGCCCAAATGTTTCAGCAGTTTCTTCGCCGCGCGCTTCATTTTTTTCCAGTCCGAATGCGGATCAAACTCGGCCAGCGCGTCCTCGATGGAAAGGCAGCGGCGCAGCACAGTCCGCAGGTGGTGGACGTTCTCGGCGCTGAATTCCTTGCCGGCCTTCTTGTGCTCTTTCAGTACGCGCGACATCCAGCGTTCCAGGCCCGGTTCTTTCGATACGGCAGGCTGGGTTTGATCTTTCACCGGTGTCGTTTCTCCTGACTCTGCACGGAAGCTGGCAAGGGCTTCGGGGTTGTCAATCTTACCCCGGGTCCGCTAACCTAGCAAATCAGCTCGGTTATCGCCCGGTGATTACGTAAGGTGCCTTGCGGCTGACGGCGAACCCGCTGATTTGGATCGAGTTTCGGGATTGAGGGGAATCAACTAAAGTTGTAACCGGTTTTGGGTGATGAAAAAGATTGGCAGGAGGGGCTTATCGCGCCGTTCAG
>DATLTU010000019.1:0-20845 GCA_035533415.1 Candidatus Limnocylindrales bacterium | reverse complement strand
GCCATGCGCCGCGAAATGGACACGGTGGGCATGGACGGCACCATCGTCATCGGCGAAGGCGAACGCGACAAGGCCCCCATGCTCTATATCGGCGAAAAAGTCGGCCTGGCGGCGAAGCACAAGGGCAGTTATCCGAAAGTCGACATCGCTGTTGATCCGCTCGAAGGAACCAATTTGTGCGCCACGGGCGAGCCGAACGCCATCACCGTGCTGGCGGCGAGCGAAGCGGGAGGATTGCTTCACGCGCCCGATCTGTACATGGAAAAAATCGTTGTGGGTCCCACCTGCCGGGGCGCGGTCGAACTCGATGCGCTGGTAAAAGACAATTTGAAAGCGATTGCCCGGCGGCTCGACCGTCTGGTGGAAGATCTGGTTGTGATCGTCCTCGACCGGCCGCGGCACGAGAAGTTGATCAACGAAATTCGAAATGCCGGCGCACGCATCCGGCTGATTAGCGACGGCGACCTCTCCGCGGGAATCGCGTCGGCGGTTTTAGGCTCGGGCGTGCACGCCGTGATGGGTACAGGCGGCGCCCCCGAGGGAGTGCTGACGGCCGCGGCGCTGAAATGCCTGAACGGCGAAATCACCGCGCGCCTTGTGGTCTCAACACCCGAGCAACATGAGCGGCTGGAGAAGATGGGCGTGACTGACGCGAAGAAAATCTACAAAACGGATGAGCTTGCCCCCGGCAAGAAGATTATCTTCGCCTGCACGGGAGTAACCGAGGGAAACCTGTTGCGCGGCGTGCGATTCTTCGGCGAAGGCGTCCGCACTCACTCGCTCGTCCTCACCTATGACGACCGCCAGGTGCGCTTCATCGATAGCGTGCATTTGAATAAGCGGCCAGACGCAAAAGTTCGTTTTATTTGAGAATCGTCGCGATACACTCGGGACAATCGACTCGAGCCATGCTCGCTTGGTTCATTAGCGCAAGGAGGCATCACGATGTTCGAACCTCCCCGTCCCCGTTTCCAACCAGTTCAACTAAGCGGCGACTGGCGCAACAAGCGGCTGATTATTCTGGGCGTTATACTTTTTGCGGTATTCGTGGTGTGGATCGTCACAATGCTCGCGCCTTTCCATTTCGGGTCCGGACATTAAAAGCTTCGTGGCTCGAAGCGGACCGTTCGACCCGCCCAAATTTAAGTTAGGGAAGTTTGCTCGGGAAACGGAAATGGAATGCCTGGAGCGCCAGGCATTCAGTCCGGCGCCCCGTGAAACTGAATTTTTCAAATGCCCCTAGCGATGCGCCGCAGCCATCGGCGAGCCGTGGCGTCGCGATGATAACTGCGAAAGCTTCGATTGCTGCATCTGTTGCTGCATGGGCTGCACCGGCGGCCGCATCATGGGACTGTTGCTGACGTGGTCGCTGATTGCCTGCAAACGCTTGAGGATGGATTGCCACTGCGTCCAGTCGAGCTGGCGCAGAAATGGACGCAAGCCCTGAATAAATGGATCCTCGAGCAGCGTTTGACCGGTGGACTCCGGCACGAAGAAGCGATTCAGCCCGACGCCGAGCGCTTCGGCGATCTTCTCGAGCGTCCCGAGGCTGGGCGTCATCTGCCCGCTTTCGATACGCGAAAGATACGAACGCGACACGCGCGAACGTGCCTGAAGCTGGCTCTGCGTCATGCCGCGAGACTCGCGCAACTGGCGAATCCTTTGTCCGATGTTCTCGACTGTTTCGCGGTTTGGCCAGTCTTCGAGCAACTGCCGGTCGTCACCTGGCAGATCCTGTGGTGACGGGGTGGGAATGACAAACGTCACCTTCGACGGCAACAGGCGCACGCAACGCCGGCAATTATCCGTGCGCGTACGGTACTGCACCAGCCCGCAAACATTGCACCGGACTACTTCCCGATCCATGTCCGTGCCGACTTCCTCTACTTTCTTTTCACCCAATGGTCTCCTCGCAGACTTTTCCGACAGTGCGGAGGGAAGGAACGGTTCACAAAGGGGAAGGCAGAAACCGGCGCGAGCGACATTCTCGCCGCCGACCCATCCTGAGTCAAGCCCTATTTTGCATATTCTCGCCCACGCCCAATTTTAGTCCGGGCTCTACCGCAAATCAATCTCTAGCTCTGGCACAAATTAACCTCCCGAATCATACAGCACGCGGGTCGCCGAACGCGGCAATTTTTTGATACGCTTATCCGTTTTCCGAAGATGGGGGGTCCCAATGGCGAATTTGCCGAGCCGTGAAGAAGCCTGGAAATTGCTTTGCGAATACACGCAAAGCGAGAATCTGCGTAAACATGCGCTGGCCGTTGAGGCGTGCGTGCGCGCCTACGCGCGCAAACAAGGAGCGGAGGAAGAGATGTGGGGACAGGCGGCGTTACTGCACGACTTCGATTACGAGCGCTGGCCCAATGCCGAACACCACGCCGACAAAGAGCATCCTGCCGAAGGGTGCCGGATTCTTCGCGAGCGCGGCTACCCGGGGGAAATGATCCATGCGATTCTGTCGCATGCTGACTACACGGGAGTGAACCGCGAATCGCAACTCGACCGCACGCTGTTTGCCTGCGATGAGCTTTCGGGATTTCTGACGGCGTGCGCGCTCGTGAAGCCGAGCAAGAAAATCGCAGAGGTCGAAGCGGCCTCCGTGAAAAAGAAATTGAAAGACAAAGCGTTTGCGCGCGGCGTGAACCGGGACGATGTGCGCGTGGGCGCCGAGGAATTGGGTATTCCGCTCGAAGAGCACATCGCGTTCTGCATCGAAGCCATGCGCGGCGCCGCCGAGCCGCTCGGGCTGGCATGACGTCTTGCCGCTGAAGATTACTTCCAGCCGCGAATGCGAAACGCCGCAGTGTGTTAGAATTGCAAATTCCATGGAGAGAGCGGGGGAATTTCTGAGCGCGGCGCTGCGGCGGATGAAGGATCCGCAAGCGGCGAAAACATGGCTGAAGGCGGCGTGGCCGAAGCTTGTGGGCGAGGCCATGGCGGCGCACATTCGCCCATCTATCTTCGCGAAGGGCGTGCTGCGCATCGAGGCGGACTCGCGCGAGTGGCAAAAGCAGGCCGAATGGATGCACAAAGAGATTTGCGAGCGCGTGAATCGTTCGTGGGGCGGGAAACTGGTGCAGGAAATCCGCGTCGAACGAGCGGCGCGCCCCGGTCCGCGCTTCGCGCACGAGGTCGATAACAGCCACACGCCGTTCCTGCGCGGGCGCACGGCTGCGAACAAACCATGACCATCAGCCGCGAGGACGTGCTCCACGCCGCCGAACTGGCGCACCTCGAGCTGAGCGAATCCGAAGTGGAAACGTTCCGCGGGCAGCTCGACGCGATCCTCACCTACATCGACAAACTGAAGCAGCTCGACATTTCCGCCGTCGAGCCGATGGCGCAAGTGCTTCATTCCGCGGCCAGCGCCGGCGGCGCGCTGCGCGATGATGCGGTGCGCCAATGCGATGTGGCCGAGGCGATTCTCGAGCAAGCCCCGGAAGCGAAGAAGCCGTACTTCCGCGTTCCCAAGGTGATCGAGCGATGAGCGCCGCGCGCCAGTGGACGATTCCTGCGGTTCGCGAAGCGATCGAGACAAAACAGATCTCCGCGCGCGAACTGGCGGCGGAGTTCTACGCGCGCATCGAAAAGAAAAATCCCGAATTGAACGCGTTTCTCGCACTTTCGCCGGAGCGCGCCTACGTACAAGCCGATCGCATCGACGCCATGCGCGCGCGCGGCGAGGCGCTTCCGGCGCTGGCCGGCGTTCCCGTTGCCGTTAAGGACGTGATCAGCACGCGCGGGATACGCACGACGTGCGGCTCGCGCATCCTGGAAAATTACGTTCCGCCGTATGACGCAACAGCGGTCGAACGGCTGGAACAAGCGGGCGCGGTGATTCTGGGGAAAACGAACTGCGACGAATTCGCGATGGGCAGCTCGAATGAGAATTCCGCGTACGGGCCAGTGCGCAACCCCGTGGCTCCGGATCGCGTGCCCGGCGGCTCGAGCGGAGGCTCGGCTGCGGCCGTGGCGGCGGGCTTGGCCGTGGGCGCGCTGGGAACGGATACAGGCGGCTCGATTCGTCAGCCGGGAGCACTCTGCGGAATTCCCGCGATGATGCCCACATACGGACGCGTGTCACGATATGGCTTGATTGCGTTCGCATCTTCGCTCGACCGTATCGGCCCGTTGACGACAACGGTGAGCGATGCGGCGGCGCTGCTCTCCGTGATGGAAGGGCGCGACGCGAATGACTCAACATCCGCGGACGTTCCACGATCCGACTATTTCGCCGAAATGGAGAAAAACATTCGCGGCATGCGCATTGGGATTCCGACGGAATATTTTGGCGCAGGCATGGATACGGAAGTGCGCGCGAAGGTCGAAGCCGGGATCGAGCTGATGAAGCGGATGGGCTGCCAGACCATCGAGCTCAAAATGCCGCATACGGACTATGCGGTCGCAACCTACTATATTGTGGCGACGGCGGAAGCCAGCTCGAACTTGGCGCGCTTCGATGGCGTGCGCTATGGCCTGCGCGTGAACGGCGATTCGCTCCGAGACATGTACAAAAAAACGCGCGGCAGGGGATTTGGCGCGGAAGTGAAGCGGCGGATCATGCTGGGCACGTACGTCCTGTCGTCCGGCTATTACGATGCGTATTACCTGCGCGCGCAGAAGGTGCGCGCACTGATCGCGCGCGATTTCATGCTGGCATTCGAGAAAGTGGACGCGATTGTGACCCCCACTTCGCCTTCGACGGCCTTCCGCTTGGGCGAGCGAACGAGCGACCCATTGAAAATGTATCTAGCTGATATATACACGGTTACAGGTTCCCTGGCGGGCGTTCCGGGGATCTCCGTTCCCTGCGGAAGCACGGCCGACGATTTGCCGGTGGGCTTGCAGATTCTCGGCTCGCATTTCGCCGAGTCGCGGATTTTGCAGTTGGCGCACGCGTTTGAAAAGGCAGGCGGCTTCCAAGTCTGAGGTTCAGAGAGACCTCTCGATTTTGGCATTTCCCAGAGAAATTTCTCCAACAAATGGTAGAAGCATCCCGAAGATGGGCAAAATAGTTCCACATTTTCCTACCCTTAAGATGGCGGACGTCCGGCACGGCGAGACACGATTTCAGTAAACTTTATATTCTAAATGGCTTACGGAATACCTCCAAAATGTCACTTTGGGAATCCAATATGGCAGGATTCGTGCTCAAGAGTTAGCGGGATGGGTCGATAGCGAGTCAGGCTATCGAGAAGGAAAGGTAACGTGGTCACCATTCGATCGGGCCAGAAGCTCTTCACGGAAGACGAAGTCTCCCGTTTGACCGGGATTTGCCTGGAACACCTCCGCAGTTGGGCGCAGACCAAGCAACTCGGCTCGCTGATTCGCGCCGCCGAGGCCGCTGGCAACGAAGCCGGAAAATGGCTGTTTTCGGACTCGGAGCTGATGATTTTGAACGTCCTCTGTCCGCGCTGCCAGCACTAGAGCGCGCGCCGTTTGGACTTTCGTTCGGCACCCTCGCGCTCTACGGTTGTGCCGGATTGCCGCAAAAATAACGCCCCACTGTTTTTCCGTCCTGTTGCACTCTTGTCCCATTTGTTTGTGCGGAGCAGGCACGATTTCGCACGGAATTTGCCCGAGCGCGCGCCCGGCGTTAGACTCTGAATCGCACCAGAAAACAGGGACGATACCCAGCGGCATCCTAATGAATTAGGTGCGCGGCGCGGATTCTTCAAAGGCGATGAAAATATCCTACGGATGCCGAAGCGTAATGCAGGCGGCGATCTTCTGCGCGCTGGGTTTTGGTTTCCTGCTGGCCATTCCGGCAAGCAGCCAACAAACGTCTGGCAGTTCCGGCCAGCAGGCGCCGGCGGCCTCGAAATTGCCGCAAGGCACAAAGTTGGTGATGAAGGACGGAACATCGCACACGGTAAGCAGCTATACCGTCCAGGGAGGCCGCGTGCGCTATTTCAGCACCGAGCGCGCGGAATGGGAGGAAGTCCCCGCGTCAATGGTGGACTGGTCCGCCACAAAAAAGGCGGCGCTCGAAGCTGCCCAGCAGGAGCAGGCGCTGGACGAGAAAGTGAAGGCTCAGGAAGCGGCGGAGCAGATCGCGCCTTTGGATGTGGACGCGAGCCTCGAGATTCTGCCCGGTGTTTTTCTGCCTCCCGGTGAGGGCGTATTTATTTTGGACGGGCGCGGGATTTTTCCCCTGCATGCATCGGCCGCAACCAGCAAGCTGAGCAAAAAGCACCTGATCGAACAGGTGATTACGCCGATCCCCATCGTGCCTTCGCAACGGAGCATCGACCTTCCCGGCGCGCACGCGTCGTTTCGAATCACAAATGCGTCGCCGGAATTTTATTTGCGGACCACGGATCCCGTAGAGCCGGAAGTGGAATTGATCCGGGCGAAGGTGCACGGCGGCAAGAGGCACATCGAAGATGTGGACACGCTATTCACGCAGCAAAAAGAAAAGCGAAAAACCGTGCCGATACAAGCGTGGGAAGTGGCGAAGGGCGTATATCGCTTCACGCTGGGCCAGCCTCTGAAGCCGGGGGAATACGCGCTGGCGGAAGTTTCCGCGAAGGAAGGAATGAATCTGCTGGTGTGGGATTTTGGCGTGGATCGCGCGCGCGGCCACGGAGCAAAAAACGCGCAATGATGTTTTGCCCCGCCGCGCCTACTTCGGCACGGGTGCGGGGGAGGCGATGAATTCCTCGACCGTGGACGCCAGCTCAGAGAGCTGAAACGGCTTTTGCAGCACCCGCGCGCCCTGCTGCTCGATCACGGCAATCTGCGATCTATCGAGAAGTTCTCCCGTCATGAAAAGAAATTTCGGATACTGAGCGGGCGTGCGGGCGCGCACGCGAGCGAACAACTCGGCGCCGCTCATGTCTCCGAGATTCAAATCGCACAGAACCAAGCCGCACGCACCGGAACACAAACGGCTCCAGGCTTCTTCTCCTGTTTGCACCGCTTCGACCGCGGCGCCGAGGCCTTTCAGGTGTTCGGCGACCAGATCGCGGATTCCCTCTTCGTCTTCGACAACAAGAATCGAGCAGCCGTTCAGGCCATCGCGCCGCGAAATGGGCCGGGCCAGCGCAGGCGAATCCGCCACGGATGGCACAGCAGGCAAAAGGATGCGGAGGCGCGCGCCGCCCTGGGGCGATGATTGCGCTTCGATCGTGCCGCCGTGTTCCTTGACGATGACCAGGCTGATCGCCAATCCCATGCCTGATCCTCCGCTGGCGCGGCGCGTGGTGACGAAGGGATCGAAAATTTTCGAGCGCATATCGGCAGGAATGCCGGGGCCATCATCGTCGATAAGGACTTCCGCTTTGTCTTCGGCTTTTCCCATGTGAATGAGGATGCGGCCGTGATCGCGCACGGAGGCAATGGCCTGCTCGGCATTGGCGATCAGATTCACCAGGACCTGAACCATGTGATTGGGGTCAGCCTCGACCTCGGGCAATTCGGCCGCGGTTTCCAGTTCAACGGTGATGTGGCGGCTGGCCAGCGCGGCTTGTTGCAATTCCATCGCGCGCTTGGCCACATCCTCGAGGCGGACGCGCCGGTTTTGCGGGCGCGAAGGGCGGGAAAACGACAGCAAACCCTGGACCAGCTCAACGGCTTTGCGCGCCTGCTTTTGGACGAGCTCGATTTGGCGTCGCGAAGCATCGTCGGAGGCGCGCTCGCGCAGCAGGTCGCTGACGCCCAGGATCGCAGTGAGCGGATTATTCAGCTCATGCGCGACGCCCGAAACCATCTGTCCGATGGCCGCGAGTTTTTCTGATTGCAGGAGCTGCTGCTCGAGCCGCTTCGATTCCGTGACGTCGCGCGCCGAGGAGACGACGCCGATGATTTTTCCCTCCGCGTCGGTGAGCGGGCTGGCACTGGCGCGAAATGTTTTCCAAGCGCCGTCCTTGTGGCGCGTGCGGTATTCCATCGTACCGACAACGCTCTTGCCGGTGATGAGATCGTTGAAGAATTGCAGGACACGATCGCGGTCCTCGGGATGCTGGCGTTCGCCGAGGTTTGTGCCCACGTATTCATCCGGCGTGTAGCCGAGGGAATCCTGTACGCGGGCGCTGACGAACGTGTAGCGGCGGTGCGTATCGAGAACGACAATGACGTCGGGAAAACACGCCACGAGACGACGCACGAATTCCTGCTCCTCGCGCAGGCGGCGATCGATCTCTTTCCATTGGGGCGATGTGCCGCTGTGTGGCTTCTCGCGCGGCTTCTTATTTGGCTTGGCCATGGAGGGTTAGGCTCGTCGATTGCGTCTGCGCCCTTCAATGGCGGCGAGACGCATGAAACGATAGTAGAGGCAGGGCGATTGCGGAGACAAACCGTAAAGCGAGCCGAGTTTCCAGGGGCTCAATGGTCAAAAGGCCTCACGTCAGCCCGGCAAAAAAGGCCGGGCGGGACGTGAGTTACAAAAATTCAACCTAGCTTTCGACGGCGCTATCCGCATCTTTCCGCAGGAAGTCCAGCGCCGCCGCTTCCTCTGGAGTGAGCTGCGGCTCTTCCTCTTCCGGCATTTCTCGAGGCACCTCGGTGAGAAGCTGAACGCCGCGGTAGCGGTCGAGGCCCGTGCCGGCCGGAATCAAACGGCCCATAATGACGTTCTCCTTGAGGCCGCGCAGATAATCGACCTTCCCGGAGATGGCCGCTTCGGTGAGCACGCGGGTGGTTTCCTGGAAGCTGGCCGCGGAGATGAACGAATCGGTCGAAAGCGATGCCTTGGTGATGCCCAGGAGCAGCGGGCGGCCGGTCGCGGGACGCTTGCCATCGTGGATCACGTGGTCGTTTTCCTCGCGGAAGCGGAACTTATCGACCTGCTCTTCGAGGAGGAACGTGGTGTCGCCCACGTCTTCGACCTTCACCCAGCGCATCATCTGGCGGACGATGGTCTCAATGTGCTTGTCGTTGATATTGACGCCCTGCAGGCGGTAGACCTCCTGAACGGAGTTCACGAGGTAAGCCTGGGTGAACTTTTCGCCCAGGACCGCGAGCAAATCGTGCGGATTGAGCGGGCCGTCAATGAGCGGCTCGCCGGCGCGCACATGCTCGCCTTCCTGCACGTTGATATGCACGCCGCGCGGGATGGAATATTCCTTGATGGTTTTGGCGACCTTGCCGCCCTCGTCGCTTTCGACGTAAATGCGGCGCATGCCCTTGACGATTTCGCCGTATTTGACCACGCCATCGATTTCACTGATGACAGCAGGGTCCTTCGGCTTGCGCGTCTCGAACAGCTCGACGACGCGCGGCAGACCACCGGTGATGTCTTTCGTCTTCGTGGTTTCGCGCGGAATCTTCGCGAGGACGTCGCCAGGCTGCACTTCGTCCCCATCGGCAAGCATCAAGTGAGCGCGCGATGGCATGAGGTATTTCTTGCGGACGCGGCCCTGCGGATCGCGGATCAGGATCATGGGCTGGTGCTTTTCATCGCCCGGCGGCAGCGTGACCACGAGCTGCGATAGCCCGGTGACTTCGTCCACCTGCTCCTCGATGGTGATGCCGGGCTGGAGGTCCTTGAACTGCACCGTGCCGCCCGTCTCGGTGAGAATCGAGAACGTGTAGGGATCCCATTCGACCATGGTCTGGCCGAGCGTGACCGGCTGGCCGTCGTCGACCTTGAGGCGCGCGCCATAGACCACGTGGTAGCGTTCTTTCTCGCGGCCTTTCTCGTCCACCACGGCAATCAGGCCGGAGCGGTTCATGGAGATGAGCATCTTGTTGCGGCCCTCGACTACCTTCAGGTCGATGAACTTCACGAAGCCGTTGTTCTTGGCCTCGACCTTGGATTGCTCGGTGACGCGCGTGGCCGTGCCGCCGATGTGGAACGTGCGCATGGTGAGCTGCGTGCCGGGTTCGCCAATGGACTGCGCGGCGATGACGCCCACGGCCTCGCCCATCTCGACAAACCGTCCGGTGGCCAGGTTGCGGCCGTAGCAGCGAGCGCAGACACCGCGGCGGGATTCACAGGTGAGCACCGAGCGGATCTTTACGCGCTCGATGCCAGCCGCCTGGATGGCATTGGCCAGTTCCTCGGTGATTTCCTGATTGATGTCGACGATGACGCTGCCTTCATAGTCTTTGATCTTCTCGAGCGACACGCGGCCGACGACGCGGTCGCGGAGGGGCTCGACTTCGACGCCGGCTTCGAGGATGGGCTCGACGAAAATGCCGTCCGCGGTGCCGCAGTCGAATTCGTTGATGATGACGTCCTGGGCCACATCGACCAGCCGGCGCGTGAGGTAGCCTGAATCGGCAGTCTTGAGCGCCGTATCGGCCAAGCCCTTGCGGGCGCCGTGGGTCGAGATGAAATACTGCAGCACGGTGAGGCCTTCGCGGAAATTGGAAGTGATGGGCGTCTCGATGACTTCGCCGGAAGGCTTGGCCATGAGTCCGCGCATGCCGGAAAGCTGGCGAATTTGCTGCTTCGATCCACGCGCGCCGGAATCGGCCATGACGTAGATCGGATTCATCGAACCTTCCTTATCCTGAACCTCTAGCGTCCGGAACATCTCATCGGCGACTTTTTCGGTGACGTCGCTCCAGATGGCGATGACTTTGTTGTAACGCTCGCCGTTGGTGATGGCACCGTCGAGATATTGCTGCTGGACCTTGACGACTTCGTGTTCGGCCGTCTCGACGAGCTTCGCTTTGTCGCCGGGGATGACCATGTCGCTGATGCCGATGGAAAGGCCGGCCTTGGTCGCGTAAAAGAAGCCGAGCTCTTTCAATTTGTCGAGCATCTGCACGGTTTTCTCGAGGCCGAAGCGCAAGTAGCAATACTGGCAAAGCTGCTGCGTGCCCTTTTTCTTGAGCAAGCCGTTGATGAACGGCATCTCGGCGGGCAGATCGTCATTGAAAATGACGCGGCCGACGGTGGTCTGCATGAACTGCTTATTGAGATGGACCGATTCGGTGTGCGTGACGTCCTGATCGTCATAGGCCGTGGTCATGTCGATGGCTTCGCCGGTGTAACGGAAACGAATGGGCGTGAGAAGCTCGACTTCGCCGGCCTCGAGCGCCAGGATGACCTCTTCGGTGGCGCCGAAGGCGCGGCCTTCGCCCTTGGCGCCGGGCTTGGATTTCGTCATGTAATAAATTCCGAGGACCATGTCCTGCGTGGGCACGGCCAGCGGGCCGCCATTGGCGGGCGAAAGAATGTTGTGCGAGCTGAGCATCAGCACCGACGCCTCGACCTGCGCCTCGGGCGAGAGCGGGATGTGCACGGCCATCTGGTCGCCGTCGAAATCGGCGTTGAACGCCGTGCAAACGAGCGGATGAATACGGATGGCCTTACCCTCGACGAGCACGGGCTCGAACGCCTGAATGCCCAGGCGGTGCAGCGTGGGCGCGCGGTTGAGCAGCACGGGATGCTCGCGAATCACTTCTTCGAGAATGTCCCATACGATCGCGTCCTGCGCCTCGACCAATTCCTTGGCCTGTTTGATGGTGGTGCAGTGGCCGGCGGCTTCGAGGCGGTGATAGATGAACGGCTTGAACAGCTCAAGAGCCATTTTCTTGGGCAGGCCGCACTGATGCAGCTTGAGCTCGGGTCCGACGACAATTACCGAGCGGCCAGAATAGTCCACGCGCTTGCCGAGCAGATTCTGGCGGAAGCGGCCCTGCTTGCCCTTGAGCGTGTCTGAAAGCGATTTGAGCGGGCGATTGTTGGTGCCGCGCAGCACGCGACCGCGGCGGCCATTGTCGAACAGCGCGTCCACGGCTTCCTGCAGCATGCGCTTCTCGTTGCGGACAATTACATCCGGCGCGTGCAGGTCCATGAGCTTCTTCAGCCGGTTATTGCGGTTGATGACGCGGCGGTACAAATCATTCAAATCAGACGTGGCGAAGCGGCCGCCATCGAGAGGCACAAGCGGGCGCAGCTCCGGCGGAAGAACCGGAATCACATCAAGAATCATCCACTCAGGGCGATTGCCGCTCTTGCGGAAGGACTCGACCACCTTGAGGCGCTTGGCGAACTTGATGCGCTTCTGCAGGCTGGGGTCCGTCTTCATCTTCTCGTGCAGCTCTTCGGAAAGCTTCTCGATATCGACGCGGCGGAGCAGTTCCTTGATAGCTTCCGCGCCCATGATGGCGCGATACTTGCCGGCGAATTCCTTCTGCAGCTCGCGGTACTTGTCGTCGAGCAGCAGCTCTTTTTCGCGGATTCCCGGCACTTCTCCGGGATCGACGACGACGAACGCCTCGAAATAGAGGACGCGTTCGAGGTCGCGCATGGAAATATCGAGCAGGTAGCCGATGCGGCTTGGCAGGCCCTTGAAGAACCAGACGTGGGAGCAGGGCGAGGCCAGCTCAATGTGTCCGAGGCGCTCGCGGCGCACTTTGCTGAGCGTGACTTCGACGCCGCACTTGTCGCAGATGACGCCGCGGTGCTTCATGCGCTTGTACTTGCCGCACAAACATTCCCAGTCCGTCACCGGGCCGAAAATCTTGGCGCAGAACAGGCCGTCGCGTTCCGGCTTAAAGGTGCGGTAATTGATGGTCTCCGGCTTGGTGACTTCGCCGTGGGACCACGAGCGGATTTTCTCCGGACTCGCCAAGCTGATGCGGATGGAATCGAAATCGGCAATCTGACTGGCGCGATCGTACGGGCTAGAACGATACAATGGCGAACCTCCCGTCCCGGCAGACCGGGACAAAAATTCGTTGCTACGCTCCCGAAAAAAAACGGGGGCCGTTAATCGGCGGCGGCCGGTTCGATCTGGGGCTTCTGCCGCTTCATCAATTCGACGTCCAAGCAGAGCGATTGCAGCTCGCGGACGAGCACGTTGAACGATTCGGGCACGCCGGGTTCGATTCCGGGCTCGCCCTTAACAATGGCCTCGTAAATTTTGGCGCGGCCGTAAACGTCGTCGGATTTCGCCGTGAGCAATTCCTGGAGAATGTGCGCGGCGCCATACGCTTCAAGCGCCCACACTTCCATTTCTCCGAACCGCTGGCCGCCGAACTGCGCCTTGCCGCCCAGCGGCTGCTGGGTGATCAGCGAATAGGGCCCGATGGATCGGGCGTGAATCTTGTCGTCGACCAAGTGCGAGAGTTTGAGCATGTAGATATAGCCGACGGTGATCTGCTGCATGAAAGCATCGCCGGTCATGCCGTCGTACAGCGTGATCTTGCCGGATTCCGGCAGCTTCGACGCTTCGAGCAAGTGGCGAATGTCCTTCTCGCGCGCGCCGTCGAAGACCGGCGTCGCCATGGGAATGCCTTCCTTGTAGTTGTTCCCGAGGGCGAGGATTTCCTCGTCGTTGAGGTCCTTGATCGACTCCCATACGGAAGTCTGGCCGAAAGCATCCTTGAACCATTTGCGAACCACTTCGGCGCGCGATTCCTCCTCGAGGAGCTTCGAGATTTGCCGGCCAAGTTCTTTGGCGGCCCAGCCGAGGTGCGTTTCGAGAATCTGGCCGACGTTCATGCGCGAAGGAACGCCGAGCGGGTTGAGAACGATCTCGACGGGAGTGCCGTCGGGAAGATAGGGCATGTCTTCGGCGGGCACGATGCGCGCGATGACGCCCTTGTTGCCGTGGCGGCCGGCCATTTTGTCGCCGACGGAAAGCTTGCGCTTCATGGCGATATAGGCTTTCACGAGTTTAATGACGCCCGGCGGCAGCTCGTCGCCCTTCTTGAGCTTCTCCTTGCGCTCCTCGGTGATCTTGCGGAGGACGTCGATCTGGCGCGAGGTCATCTCCTCGATCTCATCGATCTTCTCGATGAGCAGCGGGTCCTTGTCCGACAAGCGCAGGCGCTTCAAATTGCGCGTGGAAATTTTTTCGAGAATGTCACGCGTCAGCTCCGCGCCCTTGGTGAGCAGGCGCTTATTGGTGCGCTCGTCATGCAAGTCGGCGACGAGGGTCTGGCCGCCGAGCAAGGTGCTCAAGCGCTTCAGGCGCTCGTCGGTGAGAATGCGGATTTCGTCGGCGAGGTTCTTTTCGAGCTTGAAGATTTGTGCGGCCTCGATGGCCTTGTGGCGCTCATCCTTTTCCGCGCCCTTGCGGCAGAAAATCTTCACGTCGACGATGGTGCCTTCGATTCCCGGCGGGCAATAGAGCGAAGCGTCGCGAACGTCTCCGGCCTTTTCGCCGAAGATCGCGCGCAGCAGCTTCTCTTCCGGCGTGAGCGTGGTTTCGCCCTTGGGCGTGACTTTGCCGACCAGGATGTCGCCCGGCTTCACCGTGGCGCCGATGCGGATCACGCCGCTTTCGTCGAGGTTGCGGAGGAAACTCTCGTTGATGTTGGGAATGTCGCGCGTGATTTCCTCAGGGCCGAGCTTCGTATCGCGCGCCTCGATTTCGTACTCCTCGATGTGAATCGACGTGTAGTAATCGTCCTGCACCAACTTCTCGCTGACGAGAATGGCGTCTTCAAAGTTGTACCCGCGCCACGGCAGGAACGCGACGAGCACGTTGCGCCCAAGCGCCAGTTCGCCGCGGTCGGTGCAAGGACCGTCGGCAAGCACCTGGCCCTGGCGGACGCGGTCGCCCGCGCGCACCAGCGGCTTCTGGCTGATGCAAGTGTTCTGGTTCGACCGCTTGAATTTGGTGAGCAAATAAATGTCCGAGCCGACTTCGCGGCTGAGCACGCCGGACTGATCGGATTCGACGCGCACGATGATGCGCTCGGAATCGACCTGATCGACGATGCCGTCGCGCTTGCAACTGACCACCGCGCCCGAGTCATGCGCCGTGACGCGCTCCATTCCGGTTCCGACCAGCGGAGCCTCGCCCTTGATGAGCGGCACGGCCTGGCGCTGCATATTCGAGCCCATGAGCGCGCGGTTGGCGTCGTCGTTTTCGAGGAACGGAATCAAGCTGGCGGCGACGGAGACAAGCTGCTTCGGCGACACGTCGATGTAATCCACTTCCTCGCGCGATTTCAGGACGAAGTTGCCGGCCTGGCGGCAATTGACCAGTTCCGTGGTGATTTTTCCGCGGTCATCGAGCGACGCGTTCGCCTGCGCGACCACGTAGCGATCCTCTTCCCACGCGGAAAGATAGAAGCAATAGGCCTCTGCCGTGACTTTGCCGCGGCTGAGCTCTTCGTTCGCCGAATCGACTTTTTCCTTTTCGGCGATCTCGCCAGCCTTGAATTCGCTTCCGCCGGCATTGACGATCTGGACGTAATCGATTACGCGGCCGTTTTTCACTTTGCGGTAGGGCGACTCGATGAAGCCGAATTCGTTGATGCGCGCGTAGCATGAAAGCGAGCTGATCAATCCGATGTTCGGGCCTTCGGGCGTCTCAATCGGGCAAATGCGTCCATAGTGCGTGGGATGAACGTCGCGGACTTCGAATCCCGCGCGTTCGCGCGACAATCCGCCCGGCCCGAGGGCCGAAAGGCGGCGTTTGTGCGTGATCTCGCTCAAGGGATTGGTTTGATCCATGAACTGGCTCAACTGCGAACTGCCAAAGAACTCGCGAATCGCGGCCATCACGGGCTTGGCGTTGACCAGGTCGTGCGGCATGGCCGTCGACATCTCCTGATAGACGGACATCTTTTCCTTGATGGCGCGCTCCATGCGCACCAGGCCGATGCGGAATTGGTTTTCGAGCAGCTCGCCCACCGCGCGAACGCGGCGATTGCCGAGGTGGTCGATGTCGTCGACCGAGCCGATGTTCTTGCGGAGCTTGAGCAGATACTTGATGGCCGCGACGAAATCGCTGGGGTCGAGGGTGCGCCTGTCGAGCGGCGTTTCGAGGCCCATCTTGATATTGAATTTCAAGCGGCCCACGCGGCTGAAATCGTATTTGCGCGCGTCGAAGAACATGCCGTTGAAAAGAGCCGTGGCGGTTTCGAGCGTTGGCGGATCGCCGGGGCGCAATTTGCGGTAAATCTCGATCAGCGCCTCGCGCGAGTTGCGAATCGCGTCCTTTTCGAGCGTGCGGTTGATGATGACGCCCACGTCGTCGCGCTCCGGGAAGCACACATCCACTTCCGTGATTCCCGCTTCGAGAAGGCCGGCCCATGTTTCGGGACTGAGCGGCTTATTGGCTTCGAGCAGCACTTCGCCGGTCTGCCGGTTGACCAGCTCGCCGACCGTCACGGCGCCTTCCAGGTCCGCCGGCGTCACTTCCACCTGAGTGACCTTGGCCTTGACCATCTCCTTGTGAATGGCTTCGGTGATGCGCTTGTGCGCGGCGACGATCACATCGCCGGAGTGCGGGTGCTTGACTTCGTGCGACAGCTTGCGATCCACGAGGCCATCGGAAACATTCCAGAAAAGCTGGCGGTCGCGCAGGGAAACGCGCTCGACCTGGTAGAACGTGCGGACAATATCCTCGTTCGATTTCATGCCCAGGGCGCGCAGGAAAATCGAGCCCAGGAATTTGCGCTTGCGATCGATGCGGACGTACAGAATGTTCTTCGTGTCGTACTCGAATTCGACCCACGAGCCGCGATAGGGAATGATTTTGCCGAGGAAGTAGCTGCGATTGTTGGCGGTCTCGAAAAACACGCCCGGGGAGCGGTGCAACTGGCTGACGATGACGCGCTCGGTGCCATTGATTATGAACGTGCCGTTATCCGTCATCAGCGGAATATCGCCGTAGAAAACTTCCTGCTCCTTGATATCGCGAATGGACTTCGCACCCGTTTCCGGATCTTTGTCATAGATGGTGAGGCGGATGGTGACCTTGAGCGGCGCCGAATACGTCATGCCGCGTTCCTGGCATTCGTTCATGTCGTATTTCAGTTGCAGCGTGACCGGGTCGCCGCACTTGTTGCAGAACGTGGGCGTGTTGCGATTGAACGTGCCGCACTTGGTGCAGACCACGTCGCCGGTCTTGTACGGATTGGTGACCACCGAGGCGCCGCAATTGCGGCACGTCGCGCGAAGATGGTGCAGCCCGCGCAGGTGTCCGCACTTGCATTCCCAGTCGCCGATGGCGTAATCGACGAAATCGAGCTGCGACAACCCGCGGAAATCCTGAATGGGAAAGACGGAGGTGAAGACGGACTGCAACCCTCCATCCTCGCGCTCGCTCGGCAGCTTGTCCATCTGCAGGAAGCGCTCGTAGGATTTCTTCTGGACGTCGATCAGGTTCGGGATCTGCACCGCCGCGCGAATGCGCGCGAAGTCCAGGCGTTCCCGCTCCCGCGTTGTACGATTACCGTTCCGCATGCTGGGTTACCTCATCCCTTCCGGGGCTAAACCGGACAAAAGCCGCGGTGACACCGCAGCCTCGAGTCCGGGCAGGACGCGTGACGAGACCAAGCATCTCGAAGATACACGCGCGTTGACGGATCTTTTCGCCGGGCGAATCCTGGGCGCCAACCGCACTACTTGACTTCGACCTTGGCTCCCGCGTCTTCGAACTTTTTCTTGATGGTGGCGGCTTCGTCCTTATTGATGCCCTCTTTCACGGTCTTGGGCGCGCCGTCGACGAGATCCTTCGCTTCCTTCAGGCCGAGGCTGGTGACTTCGCGAACCGCCTTAATCACGTTGATCTTGTTGGCGCCAACTTCGGTGAGAACGACGGCGAATTCCGTCTTCTCTTCCGCCGGCGCGGCTCCCGCCGCTCCGCCGCCGCCCGCCATCATCACGGGAGCCGCGGCCGCCGCCGAGACGCCGAACGCTTCTTCCATCTTTTTAACCAGGTCCGACGCCTCGAGAAGCGTCAAGCCCTTGATCTCGTCCAGAATCGATTCCACTTTGTTAGCCATTGCCGTTTTCTATCCTCCGTAAATTAAAAACTCTTATTCCGAAACCGTTGCCGGGGCAGGCTCTTCCGCGGCGCCGCCCGGAGAAAATTTATTGGCCTTCACTGCCTCATTCGTCACCACCGCCAGGTTGCGCGGCACGGCCGCCATCACGGAAGCCAGCCGCTGCGCGGGAGTGTTCAGCAGGAACATGATCTTGCTGATCAGTTCTTCCTTGCTGGGCAATTGCGCCAGATGCTGGATTTCCTCGATGGAAACAACGCGGCCCTCCACCCAGCCTGCGCGGAACTTGAATGCCGGAACGTCCTTGGCTACCTTAGTCAGAACTTTTGCGAGAGCCACCGAGTCCGCTACCGTGTAGGCAATCGAATTAGTGCCCGTGAGATTTTTCAGGAGCGGCTCGACCGGCGTGCCCGCGCCGGCGCGCTCCGCGAGCGTGTTCTTCACCACTTCGTAATGCCCGCCCGCCTTTTCGACCGCGCGGCGAAGCTGCGTATCCTGCTCGACGGTGATGCCCTGGAACGTCGAGAGAATCACGCTCGATACGTTCGCCAGGATCGCGCGAAGTGAATCGGCCTTCTCGCGCTTCTCAGCCTTCTTCATCCCCATGCCCGGCTCCTTCGAATAGCGCTATGCTGCGGCTGCGGCGTCCACTTCCGCGTGGTCGATCAAAATCCCCGGCCCCATCGTCGAGGTCAGCGTGACGCGCCGAATGTATTTGCCCTTGGCGGTCGCGGGCTTCGCCTTCGAGACCGCTCCGAGCAACGCCAGGGCGTTCTCGGCGAGCTTCTCTGCGCTGAAACTGATTTTTCCGACGGGCGAATGAATGATTCCCGTCTTGTCCAGCCGGAATTCGACCTTCCCGGCCTTGATTTCCTGCACGGCTTTCGCAATTTCAAATGTCACGGTGCCGGTCTTCGGATTCGGCATCAGGCCGCGCGGGCCAAGCACTTTGCCCAAACGTCCGGCCGACTTCATCATGTCCGGCGTGGCAATCACCGCGTCGTAATCCGTCCAGCCACCTTGAATTTTTGTGACCATGTCCTCGCCACCGACGAAATCAGCGCCCGCTTCCTGCGCCTCGCGGACCTTTTCGCCCGTAGCAATGACCAGCACGCGTTTCGATTTGCCGAGGCCGTTGGGCAGCACCACCGTGCCGCGTACCATCTGGTCCGACTGCTTCGGGTCCACGCCCAGATTGATGGCCAGCTCGACCGTCTCGTCGAATTTCACGAAGTGCGCCTTCTTCAAAAGCTCGGCGGCCTCGCCGAGCTTGTAGGCGCGCGTTTCGACCAGCTTGCGCGCCTTTTCGATATTTTTTCCGCCCGCCTTGCTCATCGCGTTCTGTCTCCTACCCTTCGACTTCGATTCCCATGTTGCGCGCCGTGCCCATGACGGTGCGAATGGCCGAGTCGAGCTTCGTGGTATTCAGATCCACGAGCTTCGTTTTGGCAATTTCTTCCACCTGCTTGTGCGTGATCTTGGCGACCTTGTTGCGGTTCGGCTCGGGCGAGCCTTTCACGATTCCCGCGGCGCGCTTGAGCAGCTCCGACGCCGGCGGCGTCTTGGTGATGAATGTGAACGAGCGGTCGCTGTAAATCGTGACCAGCACGGGAATGATCATTCCTTCGGGTTCTTTGTTGGTTTTTGCATTGAACTGCTTGCAAAAATCCATGATGTTGACGCCCTGCGGGCCGAGCGCCGTGCCCACGGGCGGCGCAGGCGTGGCTTTCGCGGCCGGCAATTGCAGCTTCACCTGCGCTTGAACTTTCTTCGCCATCCCTGACTCCTTCGCGCGAGAAATGCAGCGCGCGGCGCGCGGCTACGCGACTTTTTCGACTTGCACGAAATCCAGCTCCACGGGCGTGGAGCGCCCGAAAATCGTCACGCTAACCTTCAGCGTGCTGCGGTCGGAATTGACTTCCTCGACGGTCCCGGTGAAATTCGCGAACGGGCCATCGACGATGCGCACCTGCTCGCTGCGATCAAACGTCAGCTTGGGCCGCGGCTTTTCCGCCGTGGTTGTGGCCCGGTTCAAAATGTTTTCGACTTCCTCTTCGCTGAGCGGCGTGGGCGTTTGCCCCGAGCCGACAAAGCCGGTGACCCGCGGCGTCGAGCGCACGACGTGCCACGTGTAGTCGTCCATATCCATTTCGACCAGCAGGTAGCCCGGGTAACACATGCGCGGCGAAACGACTTTCTTGCCGCCGCGCACCTCGACCACCGATTCGGTCGGGATAATCATCCGGCCGATTTTCTCCTGCAGCCCGAAAGCCGCCACGCGCCCTTCGAGGCTTTCCTTGACCTTCTTCTCAAAGCCCGAGTATGTGTGGACGATGAACCACTGCTTTGCCATGCTGCTTCCTTGTTGTTCCGTGTCGCTCAATGTTTGAAGTAATTCAGAACCAGAGTTTCCAAGTAACTGAACGTCGTGTCCGTCAAAAGAAAGAACAGGCCGAAGAATGCGACGGTGACAATCACCACTCCCGTCATCGAGATTACTTCCTGCTTCGATGGCCAAACGACCTTGGCCATCTCCGTGCGCACGTCGTGCAAAAACAGCTTCCAACGCCGCGGGTATTCGCCGATTCTGCGCAGCGGCCCTGGAACGGAGAGCGAAGGCCCGCCGCCGCTTTCGTGTTCCTCTTTCAACTTTACCGCCTCTGCCATCAGTCTTTTTCCGCCCGCGAATTCTTTCCGCCGTGCCCGCTTCCCGCTTGCGCCCGCCGCCCGCTCAAAAAACTGGCAGGGGAGGAGGGATTTGAACCCCCACATCCGGTTTTGGAGACCGGCGGTCTACCGTTGAACCTACTCCCCTGAATCGCAAGCCTTCGGCTTGCGATTCAACACCATGCAACAGCACCAATCAGCCGCGCCCGCCGCAGACTAGAGTCCGGATTTATTTCGTTTCCTTGTGCGGCGTGTGCTTCCGGCACGTATTGCAAAACTTCGACGTCTCGAGCCGCTCGGTGTGTTTCTTGCGGTTCTTCGTGGTCGTGTAATTTCGGTTTTTGCACTCGCCGCACTGCAATGTAATGATTTCGCGCATAGCCCTTTACTCGACGATCTCGGTGACGGCGCCGGCGCCGACCGTGTGGCCGCCTTCGCGTATCGCGAAGCGCAACCCCTTCTCCAAAGCCACCGGAGTGATCAGCTTCACTTCCACCGACACGTTGTCCCCCGGCATCACCATCTC
>DATLTU010000018.1:0-25152 GCA_035533415.1 Candidatus Limnocylindrales bacterium | reverse complement strand
GCCGTTCTGCTCGATCTCCATGCGCATCGCGCCCGGCACGACGTAATACTTCATCTGTGTTACCTGATTTTTGGCGGTGGTCACCATCGTCGCCGAGAAAGGCCGCGTGAGGAAATTCCAGTTGGCGACGCTGCCCGTCTTGCGCTCCATTTCCTGCGCCACGGCTGCTGAGCCAGTGGGGGATAAAGGCCCGCACGGCGCGGACGACGCGGTCGGAAGCACAGGAACGCTAGGCGGCGCAGAAGAAGAAGAAGTAGATGCGGTCTCGACGGGTGCAGCGTGGGTTGCCGGGCCGACTTCGGTGCTTTGCTCGGCGTCTTGAATCACGGAAGGAGACGCGGGATGCGGAGGGTCCGGCGGCTGGCCGTCGCGGATCGTGGACGTCATTCCTGGACCGACGTTGACGCACTGCTGCTTTAAGTTGCAGAAACGGACCATGCCTTCGAAGTCCACGACCCTTGCGAAGTCATTATTAAACGGCGGCCCGGATGGAACGGGAGCTCCGGTTGCCCGGAGCGCCGCGGAAGCTTGCGACTCGACTTGGGCGACGAGCTTCGACATAGCGTCGGCGAGCGTCTGGCCCAGCGGAGATTTCTGGAAGTCGGGACTATTTACGTCGGCCGAGCCCAAATCCGTGCTGTAACCCGCTACATTAACGTTCACGTTGTTGAAACTCTTCTTCGAAAGTGCATCGGCGCTTTTGAGGACGCTCCCGTCGGCGCTGCGGATCAACTGCACGTGCAATTGGACGTTCGTGCTAACGCGCTGGAGCTGGCCGCCTACGACCGGAATATGGAAGCGGCCAAAGCCCCCTCCAAATCCGTGCCCCATCTCTTTGGCCTGAGCCTGCTCGATCACCGGCAGGAGCACGAGCTGCGCATCCGTGGACTGGCCGGCCTGCGCGGCGGCCTGCGTTCCCATGGGACCGGTGACACCTGCGGGCGGTGCGATCACCGCGGAGCTAACCTTCCCCGCTTCCCCAAGCTGATCCCCAAGCTGCTTCGCCAGCGCTTCGGTGTTGGCCTCGGATGTTGAAACTCCAGATGCGGCCGTGAACGGGAGAACGGCCACGTCGATTTTGCCGCCCGGTGGGGGTCCGCCTTCGCCCTGCTGGAGGAAAAACTTGGTGCCAACGACACCGGCGGTCGCCACCGGGGTTCGAATTTTGAACTTTGCGCCCGGGCGCGACAAGTGGGTGACCTTGGCCTGAACGCGCCCGAAGTTCAACTGAAGGAGAGTCTGCTGCGCCTGGGCATCATGCTGGATAATGCGCAGGCTTGAGTTTGAGCCGACGTTGAGAATTGAGCCATCCTCGAGGGAAATCCGCGCGCGCGCCAATCGCTGCGTCGCGACGACGTCCTGCCAAAAGACCGGGGCCTGCGCTTGAGCCACGAGCCGCTGGTCGCCGCGGTCTATATTCACCGCCGGAAACAGGCGCGAGACCTGGCCGGCGCGCCGCGGCGCTTGAGAAAGCAGCAGCGATGGAGAAAAAATTGCGACGCCAAGCAGAAGCGCGGTGATCGCGGGAACTGAAATGCGGAGTTTCATGCCAACCTCCCGGAATCGAGAAAAAGAATTTCGCGCCCAACCCAATTCAAGCTCACGGAACGATCTGATACCGGATAGCGCGGGGGAGAGTAACGCCGCGCTTCTTTAGTGTCAAGGCGGAGTCGTAGCGTAGCGAGCCTGCTGGCGCTTTCGTTGATCTGCTTTTGGCCCGCGTTTGACCTGTATTGCCCAGCGGCCTAAGATATTTGTATGAAACGCATGGCCAGGAAGAAAGGCACGAAGCGAGCGGCTAAATCCAAGCCTGCAAGGACCGCGGAGGCGCGCGGCGCGAACGACAAAGCGCTGCGGGAGCATCTGGTGAACTTGCTTGCTGGCGGGCAAGCGTACGCGGACGTGCATCACATTATCGCGGAGTTGCCGGAAGCGCAGCGCGGCGTGAAACCGGCTGGCGCGCCGCATACGGCGTGGCAATTGCTGGAACATTTGCGCATCGCGCAGTGGGACATTTTGGGATTTTCGCGGAATCCGAAACACGTTTCGCCGCATTTCCCCGAAGGCTATTGGCCGGCTTCGGAGACGCCGCCGAGCGCGGACGCGTGGGACAAAAGCGTCGCCGCAGTCGAGCGTGATCTGGCGGAGATGAAAAAGCTGGTCAGCAATCCGAAGGCGAATTTGTTTGCGCCGATCGCGCACGGCACAGGGCAGACGATTTTGCGCGAGGCGCTGCTGGTGGCGGATCACAATGCGTACCACCTGGGGCAGATGGTTTTGCTGCGGCGTCTGCTGGGCGCGTGGGCGGAGTCGTAGAAGTTTAGGCGGTGAATTCAAGTGAGGCGCCGAAATGATTAGGGCCGGACAAGGGAAGCGGAATTGAAAAATAAATCCTCGGTGATTGAAGCGAACGGAATCTCGAACGAGAAACGCGAAGCTGTGTTTGACGCGTTCCGGCGCTGGGGCTATCTCGAAGCAGATCTTGATCCGCTGGGAGATTTCAAGCCGGAGCGTGTGCCGGAACTCGATCAACTGACCGGCGAGGCGGCGGATGAAGCGCGGCGGATTTATTGCGGGACGATTGGCGCGGAGTTCATGCACGTTCTGGACGGCGAGCGGCGGCGGTGGATCGAGGAGCGCCTGGAAGCGCCCGCGCCGGAGACGGATCGCGCGCGCATTCTCGATCGGCTGGTGCGCGCGGAGCTGTTCGAGCAAGTGGTGCAGAGCCGGTACTTGGGAAACAAGAGATTTTCGCTCGAAGGATTGACGTCGCTGATTCCGCTGCTCGACGAAGTTCTCGAAACTGCGGCCGAAAACGGTGTGGAAGAGCTTGTCCTCGGGATGAGCCATCGCGGGCGGTTGAACGTGATGATTCACATTGTGGGCCGGCCTGCGGAAGATGTTTTCGCGCGGTTCGAGGAAGTGGACGCGCGCAGCGAGCTCGGCGGCGGCGACGTGAAGTATCACATCGGCGCGACCGGCGAGTACACGACGCGCAGCGGGCGCGTGATCGGGATTCATTTGGTGTCGAATCCGAGCCATTTGGAGGCCGTGGATCCGGTGGCGCTGGGGCGCGCGCGGGCGAAGCAAACGCGGCGCGGCGAAAAGGGCACCGCGCAAGTCTTGCCCGTGGTGATGCACGGCGACGCGGCATTCGCGGGCCAGGGGATTTGGGCGGAGACGCTGAACTTTTTGATGATCGACGGATTTTCGGTGGGCGGCAGCATACACATCATCGCAAATAACCTGATTGGGTTCACGGCCGTGCCGGGCGAGTGCCAATCGTCACGCTTCGCGTCCGACATCGTGAAGCGGCTGCCCGTGCCGATTTTCCACGTGAACGCGGAGGATCCCGATGCGGTGGTGCGCATCGCGCGGCTCGCGGTCGAATACCGTTACGCGTTTCAGAGTCCCGTGGTGATCGATTTGATCGGTTACCGGCGGTACGGCCACAGCGAAATCGACGACCCAACCATCACGCAGCCGGTGCGGTACAGAAAAATTCAGGCGCATCCGCCGCTGTGGAAACTCTACGCGGAGAAAACGGGCGCGGACCCGGCACGCACGGTCGAAGAAGTGCGCGAGGAATTCGAAAAGGCGCAGACAAACGCAGTGAGCTTCGAAAAAACTCCGAAAATGTGGCGGCTCCCGCCGTACTGGAACAATTTTAAGGGCGGCCGATACAAAGCGGAATTCGACGTTGATACAGGAGTGCCCGCGGAGAAGCTGCAAGAGATTGCGGCAAAGCTGACAACGTATCCGAGCGATTTTGCGATTCATCCGAAAGTGAAAAAGCTGCTCGAACAGCGCGCGGCCATGGCTGCGGGGAAGAGTTTGGTGGATTACGGAATGGCGGAAGCGCTGGCGTTCGGCTCGCTGCTGATGCAGGGAGTTCCCGTGCGGCTGAGCGGCGAGGACAGCAAGCGCGGCACGTTCAATCACCGGCACGCGGCGCTGATCGACACGCAGACCGAAGTGGAATTCATTCCGCTGGCGAATTTGTCCGCCGATCAAGCGCGCTTCGAGGTGTATAACACGGCGCTTTCGGAAGCTGGCGTGATGGGATTCGAATACGGATTCAGCCGCGACTTTCCGGAGGCGCTGGTGCTGTGGGAAGCGCAATTCGGAGATTTTGCGAATGGCGCCCAGGTGATCATCGACCAATTCATCGCCGCAGGCGAGGACAAATGGAATTTGCTTTCGGGGCTGACGCTGCTGCTGCCGCATGGTTACGAAGGGCAAGGGCCGGAGCATTCGAGCGCGCGAATCGAGCGCTATTTGCAGCTTGCGGCCCGCGACAATATCCAAGTGTGCCAGCCGTCGAATGCGGCCCAGTATTTTCATTTGCTGCGCCGGCAGGCGCTGCGGCGGTGGCGCAAGCCGCTGATCGTGTTCACGCCGAAGAGCATGCTGCGGAACCCCGCGGCGGCGTCGCCGATTGCTGATTTTTCACGGCCGCGATTCCAGATGGTGCTTGCTGATCCGGAAGTGCAGCAGGCAGAGCGTGTGCTGTTCTGCACGGGAAAAATCGGCCACGAACTTGCGGCGGAACGGAAACGGCGGAACGACGCGTCCACCGCGATTGTGTTCCTCGAACAAATTTATCCGTTCCCGGAAAAGGAATTGGAGGCTGTGCTGGCCGGATATTCATCCGCGCGGGATTTTGTGTGGGTGCAGGAGGAGCCGGCGAACATGGGGGCGTTGAGTTTTATGATGCCGCGATTGAAGCGCGTGCTGCGCGGGCGCGCGGTGCGTTCCGTGAAGCGCTCGGGGAGCGCGAGTCCCGCAACCGGGTCGGCGAAGGCGCATGAGCTCGAGCAGAAAACGCTGCTCACGCTGGCGTTTGGGACGGGGAAAGCCTAGCCGAGCGCTGCCGCCGCAGCAACCCGAGTCCTCAGCGGTCGCGCGGTCAACTCACCTCGGGGTAATTTCTGCTGGTACGCTTCCCGACTATACGGACAATGGGTTTCTGCAAGATAGCGATCGTTTCAAGCCTGCGTCCATTGAATCCAAATATCTCGTACCCGATTTCAGCCAGTTCGTCCAGCACTTGCTTCGGGTCGCTGCCGTTCGCGAGTACCATCTCATTGTGAAGCTCAAGGAATAGCAGAGGAGAGAAACGGGTTAGGGTCTTCTTCGCTCCGCGCAGCACTGCTTCTTCGTATCCCTCGACGTCTATCTTGATGTGGGTTGGCGCGCCGAACTGCGTGGTCATCTCGTCTATCGTGATCGCTCGGGTCTTGGTCAACTCGCGCTTGGGGCGCCCTTTGGCGACCTTGAAATAGCCGTTGGAGAACATGCCCGAATTCAGCATTTCGATCACGCCACTGGCGTCGCTTGCGCTTGCGCGAAGAACTTCAATATTTCCTTCACATCCGTTGAGTGCAATTTGTATCCGGATGAGGCGCGTTGCCATCGGGGAGGGATCAACCGCAACGACTCTTCCTCCAAAGTGAGCGGCCGCCAGGCTAAATACGCCAAAGCTCGCGCCAATGTCGAACAGGAACATCCTGTCGTTACAATGCTCTACGAAGTTGCGAAATTCATCGCTCTGGTCTGGATCAACTACCTGGCTTCGCAAAACTGTCTTGTAAACGTGCGGGTGGCAAACCATGACGGAACCAGGGAGAACGGTCAGCTCCTTGGTTACTCCAAGAGTGAAGCACATCGAGTCCCACAGCCATTCGGCCGATCTCGAGGGCGACCGAAGCGAATTGCGGAGCGGCCTCGGGATAATGGCTCTGACGATTTCCTTGAGGTTGTCGGACTGCATGCGTCTCCCGGCGGGTAAGGTGCTCCTCAGGACAGGGCGCGCTCCTCGAACTTCATTCTGGACACTACGTGCTGCATTATACCGAGTTCATTCCCGTCTGGTTCCCCTAAGTTTGGGCCTCACACCTGGCCTGTTGAACTTCCTCAAAGTAGGCGAGCCCGGTTCCGTCCGCTTTTATCGCGCCGTTGCTTTGCCGCTTGGGCTGGATGTGCTATAACCGTTGGGCCGATGGGCACCAAAGAATCCGTGGAATTAGGCGCCGCAACGCGGACGAGCGAGCCTGATAGGCCTGCAGGGGAAGGGCTGGCTTCCCGCGCGGCAAATGCCGCGGCTTACTGCCCATCTTGCTTTTGCGCGCTGGTGCAGCACCGGTGCAAGCTGGTTTGCAAGGGATGTGGATACTACATGTCCTGTTCGGATTATTACTGATGTGATGGTTGCGCGGAAGCTGTTCCGGAATCACAATTCACGCAGTTGAACTTGACTTTGCCAGGAGGCGAAAAACGTGGCACTGAGAATGACGGATCGGGAAGTGAGCGGCGTCACCGTCGTGGATCTGGAAGGACGAATCGTCCTGGGCGAGGAGAGCAATTCCTTCCGCGAGCGGGTCAAAGGCCTGCTGGCGAGCAACCACAAGAAGATCGTGCTGAATATGTCGAATGTGACGTACATCGACAGCGCGGGATTGGGAACCCTGGTGGCCACGTTCCACAGTGCGCGGTCGCAAGGCGGGACGCTGAAGCTCTGCAATCTGGGCGCAAAATTCAAGGAAGTGCTGCAAGTGACGAAGCTCATGACGGTTTTCGATGTCTACGACAACGAAGCCGCGGCTGTGCAGAGCTTCGGCAAGTAAGGGATTCTCCAGTCTGGAATGTGGCCCCAGCAACTCACCCGCGGGGCCACATTTTTGCGCCGAGCGCCCCTCCGATTCTTTCCCGTCCGCACGATACGCGCGGTTGCGCCCCACCGGTGTTTTTTGTATACTATCTGTATAGTTTCTCTTGCTGGGCGCAAGGTGGGGCGTGAACCTAATGAGCCGAATCTGGAATTTAGTCAATAGCCATCACCAAGAAGCCGAAGTGCACACACTGTCTTTGGAAGACATGCCACACGCCGTGCGTGCCGCCGCTCCAGAGCGGCGTCAAAGTCCCCGAACAAACGCCTACGTTCCCCTTTTTGTTTACGGCTACGATTCCGCAAAACAGCCCTTCCACCAGGACACCCATACCATGCAAGTGAGCGCCAATGGCGGTCTTGTCCGGCTTGACGCGAACGTTCGCTGCGGGCAAAAACTACTGCTGATGAACCGCGTTACGAAACGGGAACAGGAATGCTACGTGGTGGCGCTGACGAAGCACGCAAAGCGCGCGCACTCACACGTCGCCGTATCGTTCACGCAGCCAGCTCCCGGATTTTGGAAGACTCGATCCTGAGTTCCTTCCGCCCGTTCCATCCATCGCAAGGTTTCCCTGTGCGGCGCAACTAAATTTTCACCAGAGGCAGGCGCAGGCGCGCCTCGCAGCCGCGCCCTGATGTCACGTTGTCGAGACTCAGGGTTCCGCCGTGGGCTTCGGCGATTTGCCGGCTGAGCACCAGTCCGATTCCCGAGCCTCCGGGCTTGGTGGTGAAGAAAGGGACAAACAGATTCGCCGCGCTGGGAATGCCGGGCCCTTCGTCGCGCACCCAGACTTCCAGGAAGCTGTCGCCTGTTTCCCAGCCCACTTGCACACCGCCACCGGTTTCCGTTGCGGCATCGACGGCATTCTTAATCAGATTGATGAGCACCTGATCGAGCTGATCGGAGTCAGCCTGTATGGTCAATTCGGGGCCTGCGTGAACAGGGATTTGCATCCGGAGATCCAGGCCCGCCGCGCGCTGAATCCACGCGCTCACGCTCACGGGGCGGAACTGCGGAGCGGGCAGCCGCGCGAGTCGCGCGTACGCGTTCATAAAGCGGGCTAGTCCGTCCGTGCGGTTCGCGATGACGGCGAGGCCGCGGCTCATGTCGTCTTCCCAGTCCGGCGGTTTTTGGGAACGCGCCATCATTCCCGAAAGGCTTTCGGCCACGGATTTGATCGGGGCGAGGGAATTGTTGAGCTCATGGCCAATGACGCGGATCAAACGTTGCCATGCGAGGCGCTCCTCCTCGCGAAGAGCCTGGCTCAAATCGGAGATGAGCACGAGCTGGTGCGGCTTGCCTCCCTCGCGAAAGCTGCCTCGATGGATTTCCCAGCGGCCCATTTTCCCGGGGAAGGCGATTTGCGCAACGTGCGGCGTTTCGACCGTGAGGCAAAATTCAATGCCGAGCTCGGCCGCCGTTTTGCCCAGTGCGCGCTCCGTCGGACGGTTCAAAATCCGTTCGCCCGAGCGATTGAGCAGGCGCAGCCGGTCCGTCGAATCAAATGCAAAAACCGCGATATCGATTTCCTCCATCACTTTCCGCAGCAAGGCTGTCGCTTCCAGGGCGCCGAGCCTTTGCCGGTGCAAAGTGTCGCCCAGCGCGTTGACCTCGCGCATCACTTCGCCCAGCGCATCGTCGTTCCGCGCGCTGCGAGCGCGAATCGAGAAATCGCCTTCCCGCAACGCGGCGAGCATGTTCGAGAGAGTTCGCAGAGGAAACGTGACGCGGTTCTGCGCGCTGAACGCAAAACCGAGCCAGGCGATTACGATGAGTATCGTGAGCGTCCAGGCTGTCTGCGGATCGTAACTTCCCGTCCAGAGAAGAATCACCGCGACCGCGGAGCCAATCAGTCCCGCAAGCAGGGCGCGGACGAGGATGCGGCGTTCGTAAGCGAGAGGCTTCACAGCCCGTATTTTTGCAACCGCCGGTAGAGCGCGCTGCGGCTGAGCCCCAGCGCCTTACTGGCATGGCTGACGTTGCCGCCGTAGCGGCTCATGGCTTTCTGAATCAAAGCGCGCTCGACCTCTTCCAAACCCATGTCCTCGATGCGCAAATTCCCCTCGCGCGCGGGCCGAAGCCCCAAATTGCCGGCGCGCACCTCGGGGCCTTCGGCGAGCAGCACGGACCGCTCGATGGCGTGGTCCAGTTCGCGCACGTTGCCCGGCCAGTGATGCTCGAGCAGGAGCTTCATGGCCACGGGCTCGAAGCCCGTCAGGTTCTTGCGGTAGCGCTGTGCGGATTGCCGCAGAAAATGCAGAGCGAGCAGCGGAATATCCTCCGTGCGTTCGCGCAGCGGCGGCAGATGAATTTCAATCGTATTCAGGCGGAAAAGCAAGTCTTCGCGAAAACGCCCCGCGTCGATTTCGGTTTGCACATTCGCATTGGTAGCGGAAAGAATGCGGACGTCGACGCGGCGCGTCGTCGAAGAGCCGACGCGCTCGAGCTCGCCGGCCTCCAGGGCGCGGAGCAGTTTGACCTGAAGATTCAGCGGCACGTTGGCAATTTCATCGAGGAACAGCGTGCCGCCATCGGCGAGCTCGAAGCGGCCCACGCGATCCGTTTTCGCGTCGGTGAACGCGCCCTTCACATGGCCAAAAAGCTCGCTTTCAAAAATTCCCTCGGGCAGACCGCCGGCGTTTACCGTGACGAACGGCTTTCCGGAGCGCGGAGAGAGCGCCTGCAACGTTCGCGCGATCACTTCTTTTCCTGTGCCATGCTCGCCCGTGATCAGAATATTTGCGTCCGACGGGCCCACGCGCGTCATCAACTCCATCACCGGGCGCATCGCCGCCGATTCGGCGATCAGCACGGGGCGGCCGTCGGCTCGCAGAAGGCGGTTTTCGGCTTCGAGGCGCAGGCTCTTGCGAATGGCGCGCGTGAGTTCGATCTGCGTTCGCAGAATGGCCAACAGGCGCGCGTTTTCCCACGGCTTCTGAATAAAATCCTTGGCGCCCCGGCGCATGGCTTCGACGGCGAGATTGAGCGTTCCCCAGGCGCTCATCACGATGACGGGCACGCTGCCGTCACGCACGCGAATTTCCGTCAGCAGGTCAAGGCCCTCCTGCCCCGATGTCGTATCGCGCGCGTAATTCAAATCCATGAGCACGGCATCGAACTCTCGCGTTTCAAGCGTCGTGAGCAATGCGGCCGGCGACGCAACCGCATCGATCTCGAAGCCTTCGCCCTTGAGCAGCAACCGGAGCGCTTCGCGGATGTCCGGCTGATCGTCAGCGACGAGGAGGCGCGAGCGCTGCGGATCGGAGACTGTCATTCGCCTGCCTTTCTATTTGCACGAACGGAAACTAATCTAAATCACTCGTAGCGCAGCGCGGCGAGCGGATCCACTTTCGCGGCGCGCCGCGCGGGAATATAGCTCGCCACGAGAGCTGAAATCACGAGGACAGCAGCGACTGCCCCCAAAATTGACATATCCCAAGACCGCACATCAAAAAGCAGGCTGCGCATGAACATTCCGGCAACTATCGAGCCTGAAAGACCGATAATCAGTCCGATGAGAGTCAACCAACCGGCTCCCTTCAAAATGAGTTGGTATATCGAGCTACGCTGTGCGCCCAGCGCCATGCGGATTCCAATTTCACGAGTCCTCTGGCTTACGGAGTACGAGATAACTCCATAGAGACCCACGACACTCAGCATCAGCGCGAGTGCAGCGAAGCCCCCTGCCAGCCATGCCGAAGCGCGATGCAGGTAAGCTGCCGGTGAGTTCTGGATAATCTCAGGCATGGTGGCGGCATCCGAGGTCACGATTCCAGGGTCAACGTTGTGGATAGTGGCGATCAGCAACGGCAACGCAGATGCGGCTTCTTGCGATGTCCGAACCACGATGGAAAAACCGGCAGACGGCCATTGCTCGAAAGGGGTATAGACGACCGGCGTTGCATTCCCATCCAGTGCGTCCTGTTTGACGTCCGCGACCACGCCTACAATCTGGGTTGGGTGTTGCGGTCCATCTAATTTTACGTCACTTCCGTGTGCATGATAGAAGAATTGCTTGCCCATCGGGTTTTCACCCGGAAAATACCGCCGCGCCAGACTCTGATTGATAATCGCGACGAGAGGCGCGTTGGCGCCGTCATTCTCCTTGAAATACCGGCCTCTCAGTAGTCGAGCTTCCAGTACAGACAAATATCCTGCACTAATTTCTACGTGACCTACCTCGTTATTGTCGCCGAGGCTTGGCCTGCCTACAAATCCTATCTGTGTCCCGCCTTCCCCACTAATAGGTAAGTCGCTCGCCGTACCCGCCGCAGTAATGCCGGGTAAGCCCTGGAAACGGCTTATGATTTCTCTTTGCAACGCGAGCGCCTGCTCGCTCTGTGAATACTTCGCTTCCGGCGCAAAAATCCCGAGCGTGACTAAATGGCTCGGATCGAATCCCATATCGACATGCAGCAGCCTGTAGAGGCTTTTGCCAAGCAGTCCTGCACCTGCCAGCAACACCATAGTTGTGGCTAGTTCTACGACAACCAGTCTCGCTCCAAGGTGCCGCCAGGCCGTTCGTGGGGCGCCGCGGCCACCCTCTGTCAAACCAGCGCGCAGGTTGGCGAACGGAAGCCGGAGCGCGGGAGTCACGGCAAACAGGATCAAGGCAATCAGCACAAGCACAGCCGCGAATACTGTTACATGCCAATTCCAACCCGTTCCGCGCAGATAGGACATGGAGTTTAGCATGTCAGTCGGGATCAATTTGAGCAGCAGTCGCCATGTAACTGTTGCGGCGAACAGCCCGAGTGCGCTGCTTACGGCCGCGAGAACGAAGCCTTCGGTGACAAACTGCCGCATGAGACGTCCGCGACTGGCGCCCAGTACACCGCGCACCGCAAATTCACGCCGGCGGTTTTCAGATCGAACTAGGAGAAGACCCGCTACGTTGACGTATGCAATCAGCAGTAGCAACCCTGCTCCGCCGAGCAGCGCTAGCAAAATTGGTTGTATGTCACCCAGGATCACCTGGTTTAGAGGAGCGATATTTGCGCCTCGGTTTTTGTCCGGATCTGGATATTGCCTTGCATCCTGTGCGGCAATGGCTCGTACATCGGCCAATGCCTGTTGTATGGTGATCTCGTCCTTTAGCCGGGCAATGACGCTCATCGCCATGCATCCGCGACTCAATTGGCAGGGATCGCTGGCGAAAGGACGAAGCGTCGTCCAGAACTCCGTGGCTCCGGTCGGAGCGAACCGAAAACTGCGCGGCAGCACGCCGATCACGGTATAAGATTCCCCATCCAAGGTGACCGTTTTCCCCAGCACATCTGGCCTACCGCCAAACCAGTTCTGCCATGCGGCATAACTCAAGATGACCGTTGACGGCACCGCCTGCAAATCTTCGCTCGCAGGATTCGCAGCGAAATCTTTTCCGAGAATCGGCGTAACGCCAAGAATGTGAAAGAAGTCGCTTGTCACCCCAAATCCGTTGACCAGATGTAGGCCTCTTGCATCGGAGAGAATGAAACCTCCGCCACCGTCATAAGCAGCAATTGAAGCAAAGACGCTATTGGAACGCACCAGGTCAAGGTAATCGGGATAGGAATACCCCAATTGCTGGCCGCCTAGGGGTGACGTCTTGAAGACTCCCATAAGCCGGGAGGGGTTGGGGTACGGCAATGTCCGGATCAACGCTGAGTCCACGAAACCAAAGATCGCTACAGTGGCAGCAATGCCGAGAGAAAGCGTCAATATAATTGTGACTGCGAAGCCGGGACTTTTCGCAATCGTGCGAAGTCCATACCGAAGGTCTTGCCAGAGAGTTTCCATGCCAAGTCCGCCCAGAAATTAAGAAGCACGCGACGTGCCCAGCGTGATTTCATCGCAAGTCGTTTTCTTTTGAGCACATTACCACAAAAGGTGGGTGTTGTGGATGCGAGAGGAGTGTTCGATTCCGAACACTGCTTAACCGAGGATGAACAGGTTGGCTCACGCTTGATTGCTCGGAAAGTGCCAGGAAATCCGGCGCCTATTCGTAACGCAGCGCTTGGGCTGGGTCGACGCGAGTCGCACGCCGCGCTGGAATGTAGCATGCGAAGAATGCCACGAAAAAGAGCAGTGCAGCCGCCATTGCGGAGGACAACGGGTCGAGCGATTTGATCCCAAACATGGCTCCAGCAAGCGCGCGAATCAATGCGTAGGTCACCGCAAGGCCAAATGCGATACCGATCAGCGCCAGCTTGACTCCCTGCCGGACAATCATGCGCACGACATCGCCGGGCTGCGCTCCAAGCGCCAGGCGGATGCCGATCTCATGCGTGCGCTGCTCAACGCCGTATGAGATCACGCCGTAAATTCCAATCGCCGCCAGCGCCAGCGCCAGCCCCGCGAAAAAGGCCAGCAGAGTTGTATTCAGCGCCTGAGGCGAAACGGATTCGGAGAGCAGTTGCTCCATTGATTTGACTTCCGTGACGGGCTGGTCCTTGTCGACCGAGCGGATGGCTTGTCTCGCGGAGCCGGCCAGCAGGTCCGGCGAGCCCGCCGTGCGCAGGACGATGCGCATCAGGTGTGAGGGAACCTGCTGGTACGGAAGATAGAGCTCGCCCATTTTTCGATTGCCCAGCTCGTATTCCTTTGTGTCCCCCACGATTCCGACAATGGTGAGCCACGCATCGCTGGCCACGGGCCGCCACGGCACCGATTTTGCTGCCTGCAAATGAACGCGCACGCGCTGGCCGATAGCGTCCTGATTCGGCCAATACTGCCGGCCGAGAGTCTGGTTAATGATGGCGACTCCCTGGGACTGCTCGTTATCCGCGTTCGTGAAATAACGGCCGCGCAAGAGCGGGATCTGCATGGTTTGAAAATATTGCGAGTCGATGACGCGATACTGCGCGACGAATTCCTCGCGAGGAGGAGGAGATGGCCTTCCGGCGATGTCGAAATTGGCGAAGTCCGTCCAGCCTGTTAAGGGCAGGAAATTAATGGCGCTCGCGGATCGGACGCCGGGCAGCGCCCGCATGCGGTCAATGAGCTGCTGGAAAAATGCGCGCGCCGGTGCCGCGCCCGGATAACGGGATTCCGGCAGCCAGACCTGCATCGAAAGCACATTACGCGGATCGAAACCAGGATTCGAGTCCAGCAAGTCATGGAAACTGCGAATCAGCGTTCCCGCGCCGATGAGCAGCACGAGCGACAAACCCACTTCCGCGACGGCCAGAACGTTGCGCGTAAGACGGTTCTGTATGCCTCCCGTCGAACTGCGCCCGCTTTCCTTGAGCGACTCGTTCAAGTCCGTCTTCGAAAACTGAAATGCGGGTGCAATGCCAAAAATAATTCCGGTCAGAACGGCGATGCCGATGGTAAACGCCAAAACCGTGAAGTTGATGCCAATGGTATTGATGCGCGGCAATTCGCCGACGCCGCCGGCAGGGGGAAGAATCGCGGGCAAAATTTGCAGCCCGCCGTACGCCAGCAGGAGTCCGACAGCTCCGCCCAAGATTCCGAGGAGCACGCTTTCGGTCAAAAGCTGGCGGATCAAGCGGGGGCGCCGCGCGCCGAGCGCGGAACGAATGGCCACTTCCTTCCGCCTGCCTGCCGCGCGGGAAAGCAGTAGACTCGCCACATTGCCGCAGGAGATCAGCAGCACCAACCCCACAGCGGCGAAAAGCAGCAGCAGCGGATCCTGCAAATGAGCGTCGAGATCGCCCTGCATGGAAACCACTCGAGTGCCCGTGCCCTGATTCGTGGCCGGGTAGGCCTGCGAGAGGCGGTGCGAGATCGTCTGCATATCCGCATTCGCGCGAGCGATGCTGACGCCGGGCTTCAGGCGCGCGAAGACGATGAGCGACGGATTGTCGCGGCGAATTTCGCTGGGCGGAAACGCGAGGGGCATCCATAGATCGTACCGGCGGCTGATGCCAAGGAGGTTGAAACCGGCGGGAAGTATGCCAACGACCGTGTACGGCTTGTCATCAATCGTGATACTGCGATTGATTAAGCCAGGGTCAGCGCCGAAATGCCGGACCCAGATTCCGTGGCTGATAATGACCACCTGGTCGTGGCCGAGCTGCTCCTCGTCGGGCCGAAATGTCCGGCCCAAGGCGGGCTTTACGCCGAACAAATCGAAAAAGTCGGCGGAAACTTTCGCGCCCCAAAGCTGTTCGGGATTTCCGGATCCGGTGAGATTGTAGAACCAGGTTTGAAAGGCGCTGATGTGCTGGAAGACCTGATTTTGCGCGCGCCAGTCGAGAAAGTCAGCGGGCGGAGCAGTGCCGCGGAGAATCTTACGGTTGCTGTCCGTCTCCCAGACAATCACGATCTGCTGCGAATTGGGGAACGGCAAGGGCCGCAGCAGGACTGCGTCTATGATGCTGAATATCGCCGTGTTCGCGCCGATGCCCAGCGCCAATGTGACGATGGCAATGATCGCGAAGCCCGGGTTCTTGCGCAGCGTGCGCGCGCCATATTGTAAATCTTGCCAAAAAGTTCCCATGATTCGCTTGTACCGCCGTTGCGAGAACGCCGGCTCGCACGCCGAATGTACCGCAGGCTGCGACTGTTATATATCATTGTTAATACCGTTTCTTCAAATCATGCAGAAAGTCCTCGTCGCCCGATCCACGGCGCAACAGAACGGTCCCACAAGCGGCGTGCCGGCAACCGAAGAAGGCATAAACAGCCGATCAGGCTTTGGTGGCTTGCGCGCTGCCATCAACAATCCAACCGTCGGCGAGCTGGATGATACGATTGCCGTAGGCGGCCCAGGCTTCATTGTGGGTGACCTGGATTATGGTGGTTCCTTCATCGTTGAGTTTTTTGAGAAGGTCCATAATCATTTTGCCTTGGCTGGAATGCAAGCTGCCGGTGGGCTCGTCGGCGAGAATCAGTTTCGGATTGCCGATCACGGCGCGGGCCACGGCGACGAGCTGTTGCTGTCCGCCGGAGAGCTGATTGGGAAAGAGATTTTTTTTGCCGACGATTTGAAAGCGGTCGAGAATGTCGGCCACCATGCCTTCGCGCTCCGATTTTTTAATATCGCGATACGAAAGCGGCAGGTCGAGATTTTCGGCGACGGTGAGATTGTCCAGCAGGTGATACTGCTGGAAAACGAAGCCGATGAATTTCTTGTGCAGCTCGACGCGCTTGCGGTTATCGAGTTTGTGAACTTCATGGCCGGCGAACTCGAACTGGCCTTTCCACGCGCCATCCAGCATTCCGATGATGCCCATCAGCGTGGATTTTCCCGCGCCCGATGGGCCCATGACGGTGATGAATTCGCCTTCGCGAACGTCGAGGTTGATCCGGCGCAATACCCACGTTTTTCCGGCGCCGGATTCATAAAATTTTTCGACATCGATCATTCGGATCACGCGTCATTCCCCCATGGTGGAAAAAACAGTATTTTGTACCGATTAGAACTGCCTGCTGCTTTTTTTTTCAATAACTTACATCGATTTCTAATAATTTGTTGTACCGATTAGACCTCACTGGGGCCGGCACTTTGCCCGGGCCGCGCCGTTTCTTGGAAAGCAGGACCCAACTCATTTATTTTCAGCGGCTCACTCCCATCGCAGGTTCATCGTTCGTCGTGCTCCGCAGGACCATGAGCTATTCATGGCGGAGCGCGACCATGGGATCGAGGCGCGAGGCGCGCCGCGCCGGCAAGAAACTCGCGGCGAGGCCAATCGCCGCCAGCACGATCATCGCCAGCACGAGCGTGAGCGGATCGCTCGGCTTCAATCCAAAGAGCAGCGAACTCGCCGCTTTGCTTCCGGCAAGCGTCAGCCCCACGCCGACTACAATGCCAATCACAATCAGCACTCCCACTTCGCCCAGAATCAAACGCACTACGCTGCCCCGCTGCGCACCCAGCGCCATGCGAATGCCGATTTCGTGGGTGCGCTGGGCAACCGTATAAGAGATTACGCCGTAAAGACCGATGGCCGCGAGGAGCATCGCCAGCACGCCGAAGAAGCCGCAGAGCGTGGCCATCAATTCGTCCTGAATCAGCGATTCGCGAATCTGCGTGCGCAGCAGCTTGAATTGAACACCAATTTCAGGATTTACGCTGGTGATCGCGTCCTTCACGGAATTGAGCAGGCCAGTCATGCCGGCGCGCGCGCGAATCAAAAAAGTCAGGCCGTCAAATATTTCAGGATTGCTATTCTGCGTCCGCGGGTAGTACATCACCGGCACAAACGGCTGGTGCATGTCGTTATAGACTGAATCTTTCACGAGCCCGACGATGCTGTAGTAAGGGCGCGGCTTCCCCGGCGATTCCCACATGCGGAACTCTTTGCCAATCGGATTTTTCGCGCCGTTGAGGAATTTTTTCACGAAGGCTTGGTTAATGATGACTACCTTGGGTGACGTGGCCGTGTCGTTTAAATTGAAGTCGCGCCCGGCGAGAATAGGCATTTCCATGGTTTGGAAATAGCCGGGACTGATGTAGTCGAGCGAGGCGGCTCCGTTGGGGTGGTTGCCTTTGTCATCGAGCACCCACTGGTTGCTGCTGCTGCCGCTCACCGGCGAGCGCATCGAAGTGGCCGCGGCGGCCACGCCCGGGAGAGCGCGAACACGCGTGAGCAAATCCTGATCAAACGGCTCGCGCTGCGCAGGGGGCAGTTTGAGGCGCGTTGTGTCCAGATTGGCAACCAGCACACCATTCTGCTGGAAGCCCGGATTGCGCGTCATCAAATTACGCAGGCTGCGCGCGAAGAGTAGCGCCCCGGCGAGCAGTACCAGCGACAATGCTACTTGCGACGCAACCAGAATGCGCTGCAGACGGAAGCGTTCGCGCCCAGCGGTCATGCCGCGTCCGCCGGTTTTGAGCACGGTGGCGGGAGGCACGCTTCCGGCGCGCAGCGCGGGCGCTAGGCCGAAAAGAGTCGTGGTGAGAACCGCGAGACCAGCGGCGAAACCGAGCACGCGCCAGTCTGCGGGCATGTCGAGAAAAATGGGATTATCGGGGGTGCTGATGAACGAGATGAGAAAGCGGCTGAGCACCGCCGCAAGAAATCCGCCGCACACTGCGCCGGCGATGGCCAGCGGCGCGCTTTCGGAAAGCAATTGGCGAATCAGACGTCCGCGCGTCGCACCAAGAGCCAGGCGCACGGCGATCTCGCGTTCGCGGGCACTGGCGCGAGCGAGCATCAGGTTCGCCAGATTGGCGCAGGCGATGAGCAGAACGAGGCCGGAGAGTCCGAGGAGTAAAAAGAGCGGCTCGGAAGCGTCGCGACGCATGGCCGAAAAGCCATTCGCGGCGGGACGCGCTTCGAGCTTGTAGGCGAGGTAATGCTTCACGCCATTGGCGTCATACTGCGGCGGAATGGTTTCATGCAGCGCAGCGGGAGTGATGACGGCAAGCTGCGCGCCGGCGCGGGCCAGCGTCCATCCAGGCTTGAGGCGGCCGATGATTGAAAGCCACCAACTCTCGCGGGGCCTCGGCCCGGTTATGCGGCTGTATTCGCCGTTGATGATCGGCTCGGCGCAGATCGGCACAGCGACGTCGAAACGGTCGCCGACGGAGACGCCGTAAAAACTTGGCGGCGTGACGCCGATAATCGGAAACGGGTGGCCTTCGAGGGTGAGCTGTTTGCCGATTGCCGAGGCCGCGCCGCCGTAACGCTGCTGCCAGAACGAATAGCTGACGTCCACGCCGGCGGAGCAGCCAGTCTGGTCATCCTGAGGAGCGAGGAGGCGTCCGAGAAATGGCTGCACGCCGAGCACCCGGAAAAATTCGCCGCTGACCCAAATGGCCTGAGCATTATCCACTTCGCCACCATTTGCGAGATTCAGCGTATCGGCGCCCCAGGCGGCGATGGACGAAAATGCCTGCTGGCGCTGCTGCACCTGCTGCCACAAGGGAAACGTGAATTCGGCGTACGGGCCGTTGAAATTCCCCGAGCCCCAGTGATTGGTGTTCAGGTGGACGATGGCGAGTGTCTGCGGGTCTTTAACGGGCAAAGTGCGCAGGCGGACGGCGTCGATGAGCTGAAAAATGGCGGTGTTGGCGCCGATGCCGAGGGCGAGGGTGAGAATGGCGACGGCCGCGAAGCCGGGAGACTTGGCGAGCATCCGAATGCCGTACTTTAGGTCGTTCCAGAGAGGGCCCATTTCACCTCCTATTCATGGCGAAGCGCGACCATGGGATCAACGCGCGTGGCGCGGCGCGCGGGGATATAACACGCGGCGAGCGCGACGAGCAGCAGAAGAATTGCCACGCCTGCAAACGTCAGCGGGTCGTACGCGCTCACCCCAAAGAGCAAACTGGCCATCAGGCGCGTCAGCGCAAATGCCGCCACGATGCCGATGGCGACTCCCAGCAACGCGAGTTTCAACCCTTGTCCGAGAATCATGCGCAGCACTTGGCGCGGCTGCGCGCCCAGAGCCATGCGAATTCCGATTTCATGCGTTCGCTGGCCGGCAAGATACGAAATCACGCCGTAAATTCCCACGCAGGCAAGCGCCAGCGCGAGCGCGGCGAAAGCGCTGAGAAGAATCATGGAGAGCCTGCGCGCGGAAAATGAATTGGAGACAACTTCATCCATCGTTTCGACGCCGTAGACCACTTCGCGAGGATCGATCTCGGCCACCGCGCGGCGAACGGAGCCCATGACGGCGGTTGGATCGCCCTTCGTGCGCAGGACAACGGCGACAGCGTCCGCCACGAGCGGCATGAGTTTTTCAGGAAGCTGCATAAAAGGATAGTAGATCTGCGCTTCGATCGCAGATTGTGGATCGGCGCCGAGTCCCCATTGCTTGACGTGGCCGACGACTCCGACAATTTCCGCTTGCACATCGAAGCCGCCAATATTGACGCGCTTGCCGATGGGATTTTCGTGAGGGAAGTAAGTGCGCGCGAAAACGTCGTCAATGTCGATGACCAAGGGCGCGTGCTCGTTGTCCTGCGCGGTGACGAAGCGGCCACGCTCGAGAGTTATTCCCATGGCTTTCCGGAAACCGGCTTCCACGAGATAGCACATCGTCTGATGCATGTCGTTGGCGGGTTTTGGCTGGCCCTGGATCCAGAAAGGCAGAGTGGTGTCATGAATCATGGGGCGCGAGCCGAGCGTGACGGAAACGGCTTCGACGCCCGGGATGGAACGCATTTTGGCGTCGAAGCGGCGCAGACGCGCGCGCGTTTCGGCAGGCGTGGCTGTGGAGGCAGAGGGCAGAGACAAGGCAAAAGTGATTGCGTGGCTGGGATTAAATCCCGGATTGACGCGCCAAAGCGCCGCGAGACTGCGAAGCATCAGTCCAGCGCCGACGAGGAGAACGAGGGCGAGAGCGACTTCGACGGCGACGAAAACTCCCTGGACGCGATGGCGGGCGCCGCTCGAACCGCGGCCGCTCTCTTTGAGCACTTCTTGCAAATTCACGCGCGAAGTTTTGAGCGCGGGAGCGAGGCCAAATAGAATTCCTGCGAAGAGGGAAGCGCCGAGAGTAAAGAACAAAACGCGGGAGTCCAACGCGACGTCGCCGGCGCGCGGCAATGCGCCGGGCAGGATGTTGACAATCGCTGTGGTGCCCCCGAAGGCGAGCAAGAATCCCAACGCTCCGCCGAGGCCGGCGAGCAGGACGCTTTCGGTGAGAAGCTGGCGAATGACGCGCGTGTGGCTGGCGCCCAGCGCGGCGCGGATCGCGAACTCGTGCGAACGGCCCATGGAGCGCGCGAGAAGAAGATTGGCGACGTTCGCGCAGGCAATCAGAAGAAGAAAGCCGACGGCGGCGAGAAGCACGAGCAAAAAAGGCTGGACGTTGCCGACGATGTCTTGCTTCATGGAAACGAGAGTAATGCCGACGTCTTTGTCGGCGACGGGATAGGCCGCGGCGAGATTGCTGGCGACGGCGTCCATATCGGCTTTGGCTTGCGGGAGCGTTATGCCGGTTTTGAGGCGGCCGACGGCGTGCGCGCTCATGTCAATGCTGCGGTCGCGAAAACTTGGGTCGTTCCACTGGCCGATGGGCGTGTAGACGTCGCGCTGCGGACCGTAGAAGGTGAAGCCGGGGGGAATCACGCCGACGATTGTGTAGGAAGTGCCGTTCAGCGTGAGGGCCTTGCCGAGAATGCCGCGGGAAGAGCCAAATCTGCGTTTCCAGAAGCCTCCACCGAGAATCACCACGGGCGCTGCGCCGACTTGATCATCAGCGGCGCCGAAGTCGCGGCCAAGGATGGGTCTTACGCCGAGGGTTTGAAAAAAGCTGGCGGAAATCATGAAGCCGCTGAGGCGTTCGGCCTGGCCCGCGCCGGTGAAGTTGTAATCCTGATTGCGGTACATGGCCATGGAGGAAAAGGTTTGGTTTTCGCGCTGCCAGTCGAGGAAATTTAAATAGGTGATATAGCCCTGCGTGGCGCCCGGAGCTTTTCCGTAAACGGCGACGAGCTGGCCGGGATGCGGGTAGGCGAGTGGGTTTAGCAGTACGCCGTTGACGACGGAAAAAATGGCGGTGTTGGCGCCGATGCCGAGCGCGAGGGTGAGAATGGCGACGGCCGTGAAGCCGGGAGACCTCGCGAGCATCCGAATGGCGTACTTTAAGTCATTCCGGAAGCCGGCCATGTAACCTCCTATTCATGACGGAGCGCCACCATGGGGTCGACGCGCGTGGCGCGACGCGCCGGAATGTAACACGCCGCGAGCGCGACGAGCAGCAGAAGAAGGGCCACGGCGATGATCGTTACGGGATCATTGGCGTGCACGTCGTAGAGCATGCTCGACAGATAGCGCGTGACGCCGAGCGCCACGCCAACGCCGACCGCCGCGCCCGCAAACGCCAGCACAATCCCTTGTCCCACGACGAGCCGCAGGACGTCACGCGGCTGCGCGCCGAGCGCCATGCGGATGCCGATCTCGCGCGTGCGACGCGAAACTTCGTAGGAAAGTAAGCCGTACAATCCGATGCACGCCAGCACCAGCGCGAGCAGGCCAAAGAAACTCGATAGCCGTGCGACCAGCCGTTCCTGAAACAGCAGCCGGTCGATTTGTTGCGATTGGGTTTCCACGTCGAAGAGCGGCAAATTGCCGTCCATTCGTGCGACCACGTTGCGTATCGCCGGAAGAATGGCTTGCGGGTCGGCTGCGGTACGCAATTCGAATGACGCTCCCCCGCCCTTCTGCGGGACATACATCGTGGCGTGGATATCGCTCCGCAGGTCGCTGTATTTCGCGTCGCGCACGACGCCAATAATTTCGTAGCCGGGACTCCCGGGGCCATTCTGGTTTGCCCCCGATTCGCCGAACAGCTTCCCGAGCGGATTTTCCTTGCCGAGATATTTTTCGACGAACGTTTGATTGACAATCACCGGAGTGGGCGCGGATGTGGGCGTGGAGCCGGCGTTGGCAGCCGACAGGGCAAAATCGGAAGCGGTGAAGCGACGGCCCGCGAGAAACGGGATGTGCAGGGTGGCGAAGAAATCCGGCCCAATTCCGAGCATGTCCGCGTTGGATGACTGATCCTGTGGCGTGCCGGGCCAATGAAACCCGGTCATCATGAGGGAGCCGCTCAGAAGCGGCAATTGGGAGTAACTGGCGGACCTGACGCCGGGGGTTTCCGCGAGGCGGCCCCGCAAATCACGGTAGAAGCTGTCGACCTGCGCGGGCTTGTAGCCGATGAGGGTGGGATCGATGCTGAAGATCACGATATTATGCGCGTCGAAGCCGAGGTCGATGCTGCGCAGATTTTGCAGCGTGCGTACGAGCAAACCGGCGCCGACGAGCACGATGACCGCCAGCGCCACTTGCGTCACCACCAGCGCGTTGCCCACGCTAAACCAACCACCGCCCGCGCGCCGCGAACCCGACGAACTTCCCTCGCCTTCCTTGAGAGCTGGCGTCAAATCGACACGAGCGCCGCGAAACGCGGGGGCGATACCGAAAAGAATTCCGGTGAGAAGCGCGACCGCGACGGTGAATCCGAGCACGCGCATATCGATGCTGGTGGCAAAACCCAGAGGCCGCGGCTGATTGCTCGATACAAACGAGACGATTGAATGCGCGCCCCAGTACGCAAAAATGATTCCCAGCGCGGCGCCGGCCACGGAAAGCATCACGCTTTCCGTCAGCAATTGCCGCACGATTCTTGCGCGTCCCGCGCCCAGCGCCAAGCGCACGGCGATTTCCTTTTGGCGCACCGCGGCGCGCGAAAGCAAGAGGCCCGCGACGTTGGCGCAGGCGATCAGCAAAATAATTCCGACCGCAAGCATCAGCGCGTAGAGTGGATTCGAATATCGCGCGCGATCTCCTGTCAGCGCGCTCTGCGCCGGAAAAAGCGTGATGGCTGGCGCGTCGGAAGGCGTGGAAAGTGTTCTCTGAGCGTTTGGCACGCGCATTGCCAACGGTGCTTGCTTGCCGCCCAGCGGTACGTTTGTTTTTCCCGGCAATTGGAGCGGTGCGTTCGCCGCCTGCTTGCTTCCCGCGGGAATATGCATGATCAGTGGCGCCTTGCCGTTTCCTCCCGCGCGCGGCCCCCCACCCGGTTCTGGGCCCGGACCGGGAGCCCGACCACCCATCACCATCATTTGCCGCACAGCACCTCGGCCCGGGCGTTGGCCTAGTCCGCCGTTAAATAGCGGGACCTGGCCGTGCAGCATTTCATTGCGGAAAATCCCGCTCACCGCAGCTTGCGCCTGCGCGAGGGGCGTTCCCGCCTTCAAGCGCCCGACAATGGTCAACCACCAGTAGCTCACGTCATCCTGTCGCCCGTTCCAGAAACGGGAATTGGTGACGCGCTCCGCCGAGGAGAGCGGCAGCCAAACGTCGTAGTCGCTTCCCGGCGTGAGTCCGGTAAAACGCGGCTCGGCCACGCCGACAATCGTGAACGGAATATTGTTCAGCTCGATCGTGCGTCCAACCGCCGAGAGCGAGCCGCCGAAGGCGCTCTGCCAGTAACCGTAATTCAGCACGGCGACTGGCGCCGCGGACGGCGAATCGTCGCTCGGCTGGAAGACACGGCCCGCGGCGGCTTTGACGCCCAGCGTGCGGAAAAAATCCCCCGAGACGAGCTGGCCGTTGATGACCGTCGCCGCACCGTTCCCGCTCAAATCGAGGCGCCCCGCGCTGGCAAAAGCGGTGACGCCGGAAAACGCATTCGCTTGCGCCACCTGCCGGAACAGCGGCTCGGAAAATGAGCAGCCCGAAGGATTCGCCGCGCCGCGCTGGAAGAATCCGGTATCAACGCAATCGCCCGAGGACATGTAGCCATGAATCCGCGGCTGTTTATGAGCGCTCCACTGCAACAGCACGAGTTGCGAAGGGTTTTTGACCGGCAGCGCGCGCAGCATCACCGAATCGATCAGGCTGAAGATGGCGGTGTTGGCGCCGATGCCGAGGGCGAGGGTGAGAATGGCGATGGCCGTGAAGCCGGGCGACTTCGCGAGCATCCGAATGCCGTAACGCAAATCCTGCAGCAGCGTGTTCATCATTCACCTCGCCGCATTAGACGCGCGAACCTTCAAAATGCCTTTTCTCGCCCCGCCATCGCGGCGCCGGATGGCGGAGCGTCTCCGGTTTTCGGGCCGCGCCGCGTCTAGCGCGGAGATTTATGGCGTCTTGGCGGGCGGCACGAATTTTGAATCGTCGACGGGCACGTTGTCCTTCACGTCCTTGATGATGTAGGACGTCGATTCTCCATTGGTGAACCATGTGGTTTTGTAGGGGATATTGACGCCGTCGACTTTGCGGTAGTCGGCGTAATCGGCTTCGACGGGGAGAGCGCCAAATATGGTGCGTTCGCGAATCATGCGGCGAAGCAGCAGGCCGGACTGCTCGTCGAAGAATAGAAATTCGATGATGCCGTCGGGGGCTTTCCCGATCATGACGTACGCCGTGGCATCGCCGATTTTCGCCTGGCCGCGGACGCGCAGGCCTTTGTAGCTCTGGAGCGCGGCGACGGGATTCACTTCCGCCTCGCGGCTCAAAACAATTTCGTGGAATCCTCTGGCGTCGCGCGTTCCGCGATCCGTGGTGATCCATGCGACGGAGCCGTCGAAGCCGCTGGTGACAATTCCCTGAGGCAACGTGGTTACGGCGTACATTTTGTTGGGGGCTTTCTGGAAAGCGGCCATCGCGTAGGTCTGGCCATTACCGGCGGCCTCTTCGAGCTGAACGGATCGCGAAGTGATTTTGTTCAGCGCATCCTCGCCACCGAGGGCTTGCGCGTATTTGGCGAGCACGGCACCCGCAGCGGGGAGCGGCTGGATTTGTGCGCCGGGAGCTGGGCGGATGAATTGCGGCTCGACCGCTTCCGCAGGGAGCGGCGGAACGCCCATTGGTTCGTGATGTCCCTGATGGCAGGTGAAGCAACTGACTGCGGGGCGGCCGCCGAAACTATTGTTGTTGATGGCGAAAAGCATGGTCATCATGCGGCGCGCAGCGTGTTTGGGACGCTTGTCGTCGCTGGCGAAATTGCCCTTCACGTGGCAGTAACTGCATTTCACGCCGAGGGCCGTGGTGATGTAGCGCATTCCGGGGAGGAGTTGCGAAGCGGGAATGTTGTTCAGCACCTTGATATTTTTATACGCTTCGCCGGCGGT
>DATLTU010000017.1:0-18566 GCA_035533415.1 Candidatus Limnocylindrales bacterium | reverse complement strand
ACTTTCCGTAGCCGAACCTTCGCAAGTTCAGCCCCCTGGCGTTACCAGGCGCGTTGCCCTAACCGTTCCTAAACGGCGGAGTCCGGACTTTCCTCCAGCCCGTTCACCTTGCGATGAACGAACCAGCGATCACCCGTCTCGCCCGCTAGGTTCATTATAGAGGGCATTGGCCAGCGGATAAAGCTGAAACGAGCGCCCGTGCCCGCGCATCCTTACAGGACAGGCGGGGTTGCACTTGTCGTTTGGGGTGTTGCGGCTGCCACGCTTGCGTTGCGCCTCGGCGCAATTGACGCGCTGCGAAACCCGGCATCGCATCGCAAATCTCGCCGCGAATTTCTTCTGAGGAGGTAGTTCTGATGCGTTATCAATCGAAATTTTCAAAGACCTATCTTGCGGCGGCTGTTTGCGTCGCCGCGATTTTCTGCGTCAGCGTGGCGCTGGCCGCTGGACAGTCGTCACCGCCATCGCGGCGCCCGAACATGAAGCGCTACACTCTCGTCGCCGGTGTGCAGGCCGGGGCTTCGGGATACCATTTGCTCAAATCCATTCCCATTGGCGGCGATACGTTCTGGGATTATTTGAAATTCCAGCCTTCCACGCGCCGCCTGTTCATCACCCACGGCACGCACGTCGTCGTGCTCAACGTCGACACGGGAAAAGTTGTCGGCGACATTGGCGGCATGGAAGTCATACACGGCGTTGTGCTCGCGCCGGAATTCAACCGCGGATTTGTCACCGACGGACGCGCCGCCAAGCTCTGGATTTTCAATTTGAAAACGCTGAAAGTCATCGGCAGCGCGCCAACGGACAAGGACGCCGACGGCGACGTCTACGATCCCGCGTCAAAGCGCGTCTTCACGATGAACGGCGATTCGCACTCTTCCACCGTCGTCGATGCGAAGACAGGCAAAGTCGTCGGGCATATCGACCTCGGCGGCGGCCCGGAATTTCCTGCCGCGGACGGACGCGGCCACGTATACGTCAATCTCGAAACCACCAGCGAGGAACTCGAAATCAATTCGCATACGCTGAAAATCATGCATCGCTGGCCGCTCGCGCCCGGCGAGCATCCCAGCGGCCTGGCCATTGATCCGCAGCACCACATCCTCTTCTCCGGCTGCCACAACAACATGATGGTGATTATGAACGCGGACACAGGCAAAGTAATCACCACCCTTCCCATTGGCGCCGGCGTGGACGCCACGCGCTTCGATCCCGGCACGCAGGACGCCTTCGCGTCGACTGGCTCCGGCACGCTCACCGTCATCCACGAGGATTCGCCGACGAAATTCCACGTTGTCGAAGACGTAAAAACGGAACTGGGCGCGCGCACCATGGCTCTCGATCCCACCACGCACGAGATTTTCCTCGTCACGGCGAAGCTCGAGCGCATCCCCAATCCGCCGCCCCACACGCGGCCATTCAAGATGGTCCCCGGCACGTTCCATGCCCTCATGTTCGGGAAATAGGTAGCAGGCGGGTCGACTAGAGCCTTCTCGGCGGGTGCAATCTCGACGCTTGCGCCCGCCTTTACTTTTTTCCGGCTAGTTTTTCGAACGCGGCTTCATCGAGGATGGGCACGCCCAGCGATTCTGCCTTTGCGAGTTTTGACCCCGGGTCCGCGCCGGCCACAACGTAATCCGTCTTCTTGCTCACCGACGAAATCACTTTGCCGCCATGCGACACGACCAGCGCGCCAGCCTCTTCGCGCGAGTGCCGTTCGAGCGTGCCGGTGAAGACGAACGACTTCCCCGCCAGCCGCGTGTCCTTGGGAGCCACGCGCTTTTCCTCCATACGCAGACCTTCTTCGCGCAGCCGCTCGATCAATTTGCGATTCGGCTTCTCGGAAAAGAAATCGACAATGCTCCCCGCGACTTTCGGGCCGATCTCGTGGACTTCGGTTAATTCTTCCACGCTGGCATTCGCGATTTTATCGAGCGAGCCAAAATGTTCCGCAAGCAATTGCGCGGTGCGTTCGCCAACAAAGCCGATGCCCAGCGCGTAAACCAGCCGCGACAGTTCGTTTTTCTTGCTCGCGGCAATTTCGTCGAGCAGATTCTGCGCCGATTTTTCCGCCATCCGCTCCAGCGCGGATATCTCGCCGAGCTTCAATTCATACAGATCTGCGAAATCCTTGACGATTCCCTTCTCCACAAGCTGATCCACGATTTTTTCGCCCAGGCCGTCGATATTCATCGCGTGGCGGCTGGCGAAATGCAGCAGCGACTCCTTGCGCTTCGCGGGGCACGCAGCGTTCACGCAGCGATACGCGACTTCGCCTTCGGCGCGATGAACGCGGCTGCCGCATTCGGGGCATTTCTCCGGCACGCGCACGGGCTTCTCTTCTTTTCCGTGCTTGACCACTTTCAAAACGTGCGGAATCACGTCGCCCGCGCGCTCGACAAGCACCGTGTCGCCTTCGTGAATGTTCAGCCGCTCGATTTCGTCCATGTTATGCAGCGTCGAGCGGCTCACCGTGACGCCGCCGATGGGCACGGGCTCGAACAATGCCACAGGCGTCAGCGTGCCCGTGCGTCCCACGTTGAATTCAATTTTAGTGACGACCGTTGTCGCCTGCCGCGCCGCCCACTTATACGCAATCGCCCACCGAGGCGCTTTCGACGTGTTGCCCAGCTCCGACTGCATGCTGACTTCGTTCACCTTCACCACCACGCCATCCACTTCGTAGGGCAATTTCTCGCGCTTTGCTTCCCACTTCGTGCAGTATTTCTCGACGTCCTCGATGGTTTCGCAAATTTCGAAATCCGCGCTGGCCTTGAAGTGCAATTTCGCCAATGCGTCGAGCGCTTGCGAATGCAGCTTCAGCGGAACGCGGCCGTTCGCGAGCAGGTAGTACGCGCAAAATTCGAGTTTGCGCGACGCAGTAATCGCCGGATCCAGCACGCGCACCGCGCCGGCCGCCGCATTGCGCGGATTCGCGAAACGCTTCCCGCCCTGCGCTTCCTGCTGCTGATTGAGCGATTCGAACGCCGCGCGCGTCATGATGGCTTCGCCGCGCACTTCGATGTCCGCGGGAAGCGCCAGTTTTTTCAAAACGTCGCGATCCAACTGCAGCGGGATCGAGCGAATGGTCTTCACATTGGGCGTCACGTCCTCGCCGGTCTGGCCGTCGCCGCGCGTGACGCCGCGAACGAGCGCGCCATCCTCATAGATGAGCGCCAGGCTGAGGCCGTCGAATTTGTGCTCGGTCACGTATTCAACGGTTTCGCGCCCCGCAAGCTCGCGGACGCGCCGGTCGAAGTCGCGCAATTCGTCGAACGTGTAGGCGTTGTCCAGGCTCATCATCGGCCGCGTGTGCCGATACGTTTGAAAACCTTCGCGAGGCGTGCCGCCAACGCGCTGCGTGGGAGATTCCGGCGTGACGATGCCGGGATGTTCCGCTTCCAGCGCCTTGAGCCTGTTCATCAGCCGGTCGAACTTCGCGTCATCGATTTCAGGTGCGTCGAGAACGTAATAGAGATACTCGTGCCTGCGAATCTGTTCGCGCAGCTTTTCGGCTTCCTGGGCCAGCGCCTTGCTTGTCGCCATTCGAGCCTCGATCGAAAAATCGGTTACCGGCGCCGGGTATTATACAATGCGCGCTGATCTGGAACGGAACCTGCCAGCAAAAATTAACGGCGCGATGCTCGACAAAATTCACAATGCGGTGATTATCTATAACCCGGCGAGCGGACGGCGGCCCCGCCAGCGTCTGCGCGGCCTGGAAGAATCGGCGCGAATTCTTGAAGAAGCGGAAATTCACAGCGAACTGCTCCGAACCACCGGCGCGGGCTCTGCAACGGAATTGGCGAGAAATGCCGTGCGCGACGGCTGCCAACTCGTGATCGTTTGTGGCGGCGATGGCACCATCAACGAAGTTGTGAATGGTCTTGCCGGGAGCCACGTCCCGCTGGCGGTACTGCCAGCCGGAACCGCCAACATTCTCGCCAAGGAACTCGATATTCCGTGGAACATTCCCAAGGCGGCGCGGCTGATTGCGTGCGGCCGCCTCGCGCGCGTGGCCCTCGGCGAGATAATCTGGCAGGAGAAGCCGCGCGACAGCGCAAATAACGCTCCCCCGACGCCGCCGCAGCGCTACTTTCTTTGCGTTGCCGGCGCAGGACCAGATGGCGCGATTGTTCACGGGCTTCACACGGCGGAAAAGCTGCGCCTGGGAATCCTGGCTTACTGGCGGGAAGCATTTCGGCAATTTTTCACTTACCGGTTCCCGGAATTTCGCGTGGTGTCGCGCGAACAGGGAATGACGGCATCGGTGCTCGTCGTCGGACGAACGAAGCATTACGGTGGGCCGTTTCGCATCACCACGGGCGCAAGCCTTTTCGAAGACTCGTTCGAGATCGTCGCCTACAGCGGTCGCAACCGGTACCGCTTCCTGATGTGCCTGCCTGCGATTTGGCTGGGATGCTTGCCTCGCGTGCCGGGAATTCATATTTGGAAAACTGCGGAGTTGACGTGCGCGGCGGTGAACGCGGAGGAAATTTTTTCGCAGCTGGATGGCGAGGCGGCAAACCCGCTGCCTTTGCAATTCCGCATTGTGCCAGACGCTCTAACGCTGGTATTGCCCTCTCCTGCAACCGATTAAGGATAGAATCTCACCCGGCGGATAACCATTTGGATCCAATCACTCATGGACTGATTTCCGTCGCGCTCGATCGCGCGGGACTGCGCCGCGTCAGCCGGAACGCCCTGGCGATTCTCGTCGTCGCCGGAGTGGCGCCCGACTTGGATTTGCTGAGCTATTTTGGCGGCGCACGCGCCTATTTTCATTATCACTATGCGCTGCTGCATTCGATTGCGGGGGCGGCGATCCTCGCGTTCGTCATCGCCCTGATTTTCTGGCTCGTGGGACGCCGCAACGCTCGCGCGCCGCTGCGCTTCCGGCGCGTGCTCTTGCTTTGCGCCATCGGCGTGGCCGTCCACATCCTGCTCGACGTTGCGGGTACGGACGGCGCGCAGCTATTTTGGCCGTTTCGCATGCATTGGTTTTCCTGGGACATTTTGCCGGGCGTCGATTTGTGGCTTCTGACCATCCTTCTCGCTGGCCTGCTGGTGCCCGGCCTGTTCCATTTGGTCAGCGAGGAAATCGGCGCAAGGAAAAAACGCCAAGGGCCGTCGAGGGGTGCAATGGCCGCGCTTGTGCTCGGCGCGCTCTATATTGGCGCGCGCGCCGAGCTCCATTCCACGGCCGTGCAGCTGCTCCTCACGCACGACTATCATGGCGCAACGCCGATGGTCGCCGGCGCGTTTCCGGATTCCGCGTCGCCGCTTTTCTGGCGCGGCGTGGTCGATACGCCAAACACAATCGAAAACGTCACTGTGCCTTTGATCGGAGACGAATTCGACGCCAACTCCAGCCGGACGCATTTCAAGCCCGCGCGCTCGCCCGCGCTCGATGCGGCGCGAAACGCGCCTCTCGCGAAACAGTTCCTACGCTATGCGCGATTCCCGCTGGCGAATCTCGACAAATTGTCCGACGGCTATCGCGTTACGCTCCGCGACCTTCGCTTTCCAGATGACGCCTCGACGCCGGACGATCTTGTCGCCGTGATCAATCTGGACAGCCATCTCGCCGTGCGCGGCCAATCCATTCAATTTGCCGCCGACGCAGCGAAGCACACGCCATGACGGAAACGCCATGAAGTAAACGGGATCGAGGTTCGACGATGGGAGTTGCACGATGAAGATCACGCACTGCCGCGTGAAAATTTGCGTGGCTGAAATAAAGTATCAACACTCCGAGAAAGTTAAAACAGGTCTGCCGTGAGCGATTCTCGCCAGCCGCTTACCCAAAAGCCCGCGAACGCCATTCCGCTGATCCTGCGCATCGGTTTGATTGCCGGCACGCTGGACATCACCGACAACCTGATCTTCAACCACTTCCGCGGCATAACTCCGGCGATGGTGTTTCAATACATCGCCAGCGGCTTGATCGGTATGAAGGCTTTCAGTGCGGGCTCGGCATCCGTGGCTCTCGGCGTCGCGCTCCATTATGCGATCGCGCTCACTTGGACGGCCGTTTTTTACGCCGCCAGCCGGAAATTCACGATTCTCGTCCGCCGGCCCGTAATTTCCGGCTTGCTGTACGGCGCCGCCGTGTATCTTTTCATGAATTTCGCCGCGGTGCCGCTCTCCCGCGTCCCGCGCCTCCACAACGTAATCACGCTCGCGAATCGCATCAACGGCATTTTGGCGCTTCTGCTCTGCATCGGATTGACGATCTCGCTTCTGGTCCGCCGCAGCGCGCCACCGGCATAGGATCGCCGCGCGCGCTACGATTCTCCCTCCGGCGCCCCCGGCCGCAAAAGCCACCGGCTCAGAAAATAGATCAGCGAAATCAAAACAATTGGCACGACAAGACTCGCGACTTTGTGCTGCAACATGATCTGCGCGACCTTTTCTCCGTACTCGATTGCAAAAAATCCCTCCAGCGCGTAGCGCAGTCCGCGTCCCGACAGAATTCCCAGCACAAACGTTCGCAGCGGCACCTCGACCACGCCTTCCGCGATAACGAAGAGCTTGAATTGCATCGGCGGCGGCAAAATCGCGGGAACGAATACGCTGAGGAAGGCGTGCTGATGAACCCAGTGGCGTATGCGCCCGCCCGACTTGAGGCCGCGCTTTTTCCGGTAAGCCTCTCCGCCTTTTTTCGCCAGCAAATACAGCCAGATACAGCCCGCCAGCGACCCGGCCGTCGCCATGCTCGCGTAATAAACCACTCGGCCCGGCCTGTGGATCACGAAATCCATGAACAGCAGATCAGTGACAAATGGAAACGACAGTATCGACGAGTCCAGAAATGCGATGACGAACAGGCCGCTGCCGCCGAGAATCGCTACGATCCTCGTCAGCCACGCCGGCATTTTTGGAATCGCCACCAGACGAACCGCCTTTTACGTCAGCCGCGCCCACGCAAGCACGGCCGCGCACACGAACCGCGCATTGTAACAGAGATGCGCGCGCCGCCATCGATCGCTGCGTTGGAGGATGCATGGCGTCGTCATTCCGGCGAGCAAATGCGACGAGCCTGCCTGCTGCTTGCCCGCTGTGGCGGGCAGGCAGCGAATCTGCATTTTCCTTCGGTTTTCACGAATTGCGGCTCTTTCGCGCCGGCAACAATGGGAGCCACGCGCACTTTGTCAACAGGCCGCCAAAAACTGCGGTATACTCCAGCCTTGATTTCTTCCGAGGAGGCGAAAATGAAGCGATGCGTGGCAATATCCGCAGTGTTGATCCTGAGCCTGACGGTGCTCGCGCTCCCTGGACGGGCGCAGCAAGATAAAAGCAAGCGCCTCAGCCCGCCCGCGAACGCGCAATGCAAATTCGCCGACGGCAACACGATCAAAGTCGCGTATTCCAGCCCACGTATGAAGGGCCGCAAAATTTATGGCGGCCTTGTGCCGTGGGGAGAAGTATGGCGCGTCGGCGCAAACGAAGCGACCACGTTCGTCACCACCAAAGACGTAACCTTCGGCGGCAAGGACGTCCCTGCGGGCAGCTACACGCTCGACGCGATTCCCAACCCCACTAAATGGACGCTGATCATCAGCAAAAAGACGGGCATCTGGGGCATTCCCTACCCCGGCGCGCAGTTTGATCTTCTGCGCACTGACGATGTACAGCTAGCGCCGCTCAAGACGCCGCTCGAGGAGTTCACGATTTCCTTCCAGCCGGCCGGAAAAGTTTGCACCATGAATCTCGACTGGGCCACCACCCGCGCCTCGGTCAAAATCGCGGAGAAATAGCCCCCCGCCGCACGCATCCCCATCCTTTGCGCATCTCCGCAAAGGATGGGCTTTTCCTGTGCGTCCGCCCGAATCCCCCCGTCCCCGCTATCCAAATAACCCTTGCAATCCTTGTTAACCTATGTTATATGTATTGCTTAGCTATGGAACACAAACGACAGATCTTCGCCGGCCAGAGACATCTGGGGGCGGGTTCACGCCGCCTGCTTTTGCCCGGGAAAAGTCGATGGAGCCCCTGCTCCTCGTAGCCCCCGCCCCACGCCGCTTCCCGGCTTTCGGTTCACGAACTTCCCCAATTTCTAATCGGTACAACAAATCATTAGAATTCCCCGTAACTTAACACAAAACACACACTCTCACTCCGTTCTAATCGGTACAAAAACACGTTTGTGCCAAACCCCAGTTTTTTCGCTCCTCCCCCGTTCCTCCTCCGTGATCCCGCCCGTCAATTTCTTGACGAATGCGCCGAATCCTGTTACAAACACTTGTTTCAAAACCTGTCTGCATATGACCCATAGGCGCCCGAAAGGGAGTCTGAACTCATCCGGAGGAAGAATGTTACTCGAAGCACGGGCGGAATCATTCACAGGTGTGAGCGGACGCTCACGGGAGGAATCGTAATGCGCAACTGGCTCGCAGGCGTTTCGTCGCTACGAGGCCGAATCACGAACAGCATCACGGGCAGCATGACGCGGACAATTACAAAGTTCGGGGCGGCTGGCGCGGCTCTCACGTTTCTGACCGCGGCCGCGGCTCATGCGCAATCGGCGCCGGAAGCCGCCGGCGGCGAAGCGAACCTCAAAGTTCCGGATTTGACGCAGGTCAATTTTCTCGGCGTGAACGGCCACAACCTGCTCCTCTGGGGCATTTTGTTCTGCATTTTTGGACTGGCGTTTGGCATGACCATGTACATCCGGCTGAAAAATTTGCCCGTGCATCGCTCGATGCGCGAAATGTCCGAGCTGATTTACGAAACCTGCAAAACCTATCTGATCACGCAGGGCAAATTTCTGCTGCTGCTCGAATCCTTCATCGCCGTAATCATCGTTTTATATTTCGGCGTCCTGCTGCATGACCCGCCAACAACGGTAATCATCATTCTCGCGTTTAGCGTGCTGGGCATTTCCGGCAGTTACGGCGTGGCATGGTTCGGCATCCGCGTGAATACGTTCGCGAATTCGCGCACCGCGTTCGCCGCGCTTCCCGGCAAGCCCTTTCCGATCTCCCGGATTCCGCTGCGCGCGGGCATGAGCATCGGGATGATGCTGGTCAGCGTCGAGCTGCTGATGATGCTCATCATTTTGCTCTTCGTGCCCGGAAGTTATTCGGGACCTTGCTTCATCGGATTCGCCATTGGCGAATCGCTGGGCGCCGCGGCGCTGCGCATCGCCGGCGGAATTTTCACGAAGATTGCGGACATCGGCGCGGACCTGATGAAAATCGTCTTCAAGATAAAAGAAGACGACGCGCGTAACCCTGGCGTGATTGCCGATTGCACCGGCGACAACGCGGGCGATTCGGTGGGCCCGAGCGCGGACGGTTTTGAAACTTACGGCGTCACGGGCGTGGCGCTGATCGCGTTCATTTTGCTCGGCGTCAGGAATCCCGTTGTGCAGGTCGAGTTGCTGGTGTGGATTTTCGTGATTCGCGTGGCCATGCTCGTGGCCAGCGGCGTGGCGTACTTCGTCAACGACGCCATCTCGACGGCGCGCTTCAGCCATGCCACGGAAATGAACTTCGAGTCCCCGCTCACTTCCCTGGTATGGATCACGTCGCTTTCCTCGATTGCCCTCACGTTTCTGATCTCCTATTTCATTATTCCGGACATCGGCGGCGACGCATCGCAGTGGTGGAAATTGTCGGTGATCATTTCGTGCGGCACTCTCGCCGGCGCAATCATTCCGGAACTGGTGAAAGTGTTTACGTCAACCGAGTCGCGCCACGTGCGCGAAGTGGTGCGCTCCGCGCAGGAAGGCGGCGCATCGCTCGGAATTTTGTCCGGATTCGTGGCCGGCAATTTTTCGGCCTATTACCTCGGCCTGACCATGGTCCTGCTGATGTCCATTGCGTACCTGATCAGCACGCTGGGGCTGCATCATTTGATGATTGCGGAGCCGGTGTTCGCCTTCGGCCTGGTCGCGTTCGGATTTTTGGGCATGGGGCCGGTGACCATCGCCGTGGATTCTTACGGTCCGGTGACGGACAATGCGCAATCCATCTACGAGCTTTCGATGATCGAGCAGATTCCGAATATCAAGCAGGAACTCAAAATCGATCACAACATGGACGTGAATTTCGAGCGCGCCAAGGACATGCTCGAAGCCAACGACGGTGCGGGCAACACCTTCAAGGCCACGGCGAAACCAGTCCTGATCGGAACCGCCGTCGTGGGCGCCACGACAATGATTTTCTCCATCATCATGGCGCTGACGGACGGCATCACCGTGAACGTCGACAAGCTTTCGCTGCTGCACGCGCCATTTTTGCTCGGGATCGTCAGCGGCGGAGCGATGATTTATTGGTTCACCGGCGCGTCCACGCAGGCCGTGACCACCGGCGCCTATCGCGCCGTCGAATTCATCAAGGCAAATATCAAGCTCGAGAGCAGCGAGAAGGCGTCCATATCCGACAGCAAAAAAGTCGTCGAGATTTGCACGCAATACGCGCAAAGAGGCATGTTGAACATTTTCATCGCGGTATTTTTCGCCGCGCTGTCGTTCGCGTTCCTCGAACCGTTTTTCTTCATCGGCTACTTGATCTCGATCGCCATGTTCGGCCTGTATCAGGCGATTTTCATGGCCAACGCGGGCGGCGCGTGGGACAACGCGAAGAAAATCGTGGAAGTCGAGCTGAAGCAAAAAGGCACTCCGCTGCACGATGCCACGGTTGTCGGCGATACGGTGGGCGATCCGTTCAAGGACACTTCTTCCGTCGCGCTCAATCCGGTGATCAAGTTCACGACGCTCTTTGGCTTGCTGGCCGTCGAACTGGCCGTGCAATTGACCGCCGAGATGCACGGCAGCGGATTGACGCACGTCCTTTCGGCGGTCTTTTTCCTTATTTCGTTCTTCTTCGTCTACCGCTCGTTCTACGGCATGCGCATCAAGAGCGGGACGGCGGAGAGCTAGGAATAAATCGCGCCGGCGGCATTCGGAGTCACAGAACGCCGCAAGCAGCGAGAATTGTGTTGACGTGGATGCGAACCGTGTCGGAGACGCGGCGGGCGTAGCCGCCCGCGAGCGTTACGGCCACGGGAACGCCGTGGCGTCGCGCGTGATCGAAAACCACGTCGTCGCGACGCCGCAGCCCTTCCATCGTCAGCACCAATCCGCCAAGCTGGTCCTCGCGGTAGGGATCGGCGCCTGCAAGATAAAAAATCAAATCGGGATGAAATTCCGCGAAGGCGCGAACCAGATGCGCTTCGAGAATCGCCAGATAGTCGGCGTCGCCAATTCCGTCGGGAAGATTGGCATCGAGATTCGACGGCGGTTTGTGCTGGGGATAATTGTTCTCCTGATGGATTGAAAACGTAAAAACCGAGGCGTCGCCACGGAAAATCGCGGCCGTGCCGTTGCCTTGATGCACATCCGCATCGATGGTCATCGCGGTTTGGATCGCGCCGTCGAATTGCAAACGCCGTATGGCGATGGCGACATCGTGAATCACGCAGAAGCCCTCGCCGTGATCGGGATAGGCGTGATGAAAACCGCCGCCAATGTTTACGGCGCACCCGTCGGCGAGCGCGTGCTTCCCTGCTTCGATTGAGCCGCCGGCCCCCAGCCAGCAGGCCTGAATCAGTTCCTTCGAATAGGCGACTTCCATGCGCAGAATTTCGAGATAAGTCAGCGTGCCCGTTTTGAGCTTGTGGACGTACTCGCGCGAGTGAACGCGAAGAACATCCTCATCGGTTGCGGGCGCGGGCGAAATGAAATCGGAATCCTCCGCCAAGCCTTCGCGCAGCAGAGTTTCGCGGACGAGCCGATATTTCTGCGACGGGAAAATGTGCGCGCCGAGATGCAGATCGTAGCCATCGCCATAGATAAGTTTGCAGGGCAGCATGGCGAAACGAGCGTAGCCCGGCTAATTCCAAATGGCAATCCGAAGCATCTCAGTGTGCGTACTCAATGCGGCGGAGTTGCGCCGTTGTGCTTGTGTTAGCATTACCGCGTACACCGGAATGATGCGCCGCATACAAGCCGTGAGCGTTATCGTCGCGTTGCTGGCCGTGCCGCTGGCGCTGGTGGCGCGCGGGTATGCCTGCGCGCCGCAGAACTGCACGATGATGTGCTGCCTGTCGAGCGGCGGACATCCAGCGCACGCGATGAACATGGATTGCCAGCATTCATCCTCCGGCGCTTCGGCGTGCATGATGCGATGCAGTTCCCGCGGCAAAGCAGTCGATTACGGGCTGGCTTCGCCGATCGCGCCGACGCAGCTCGCGGAAGGCTTTGCGATTCCGGCGCTGAAAGTTGCGCGGCTTTCTTTGTTTCCGCTTCGTGACATGACTTCCGCAGGATTTACTTTCGAGCCGTTCCAGCCTCCCAGAGCATAATTCCCGACCTCGCCGTTTCAGATTCTCATTTTCGGCACCGGGAGGAATTATGCTTTGCAAGTGTGTATCCGCGTTTTTGAGCGGGTGCGTGACTGCAGGATTTTTATCGCTCGCGCCAAGTGCGTCCGCGCATGGGATTGTCGGGAAGCGCCTGTTTATCGAGCCACTGGTTACGGAAGATGCCAATCCAAAAAATGAACTCGACCTGCCCGTACTCGAAGTGATCCAGACGCCCGACGGCCACGCAATCAATTTCAATTATTCGATCGAGAAGAAATTGTCGCCCAATTGGTCGGTAAGTTTCGACAACGGCATGGCGTCCTTCACGCCGAACGGCCAAGCATCTGTTCTCGGTTTTGGGAACATCGGCTTCGGCGCGAAATATGCGCTGTATCGAAATGCGCGTCACGAATTTATCGTGTCTTCGGACCTTCACTGGGAGGCGCCGGTGGGAAATCCTCGGATCGGCGCGGCGACTTTCACAACGCTTACGCCAGGAGTGCTGTACGCCAAGGGGCTGGGCGACCTACCTTCCACTCCCATTTTGAAATGGCTCAGGCCGTTCGCATTGCAGGGAGATTTCACGCTCGACTTTCCGATCGGAGGCCCTTCCTCATCAACGCCGGGGAAAGTTCCCCACGCCGATATGGTGGTGGAGTACAGCTTGCCGTACTTGAACGCTTTCGTGCGGCACGCCAACGCCGGATACTCGCTCGAGGATGGAGATGTCCGCATCGGCCATTCGCTCGGCGCCATCGCCGGAGACATTTTTCCATTTACGGAGTTCAACTTTTCCTGGGTTCACGGCAATACAGGGCAAGGTTTGCGGCCGCAGGGCTTCCTCCGGCCGGGGATGGTCTATATCGGGCGCTATTTTGAAGTTGGCGCGGCCGCCGAATTTCCGGCGAACCAATTTACGGGGCGATCCGTGGGCGCTATCGGCATCTTCGATTTATTTATCGAGGATGTTTTTCCGAAGTTTGGCTGGATGATTCATAAATAGCACAGGTCGAAAGGCAAAGCCTGCGGAGCATTCCGGAGCGAAATCCTTGGTGGCGAAATGCGTTCCTAAGGATGATCACAGAGCCATAAAGCAAAGCAGATTCCCTGCCTGCCCGCCACGGCGGGCAAGCGGCAGGCAGGCTCGCCGGATGCTAATTGCATCCTCACTCGGAATGACACGAAAATGCGGTGTCAGCTTTCGCGGTCGAGGATGAAATCGGCGACGGAGAGAAGCGCGCGGCGATACTCGGAGTCCTTGCAAACATCGAGGCAGGCTTTGGCGCGAGCCGCGTATTCGTCGGCAAGGCGGCGGGAATGTTCGAGAGCGCCGGAATCGCGAACGAGCGAAGTGATCTGCTCCGGCTGCACGCTGTCGAAACTTTTTTCGCGAAGCACGGTGGCGACCAACTCGCGGCCGTCACGGCCCGCGCCGTTTTGCAAAGCAAAAATCAGCGGCAGCGTGACTTTTCCTTCCTTGAGATCGCTCAAAACGGGCTTGCCCAGCGTTTCCGAGGACGCGGTGAAATCGAGCAGATCGTCGACGAGCTGAAATGCAAGGCCCGCCTGGCGGCCGTATTCGGCGAGCGCGTGGCGCGTGGGCGCGTCGTCATGGCCGAGGACCGCGCCCAATTCAGCGCAGCCACTGAACAGGCAAGCCGTCTTGCGATAGGAAAGGTCGGTGGCTTCGGATTCGGTCAGGTCGATGCGATCGAGAGACGCGAGCTGCAGCAATTCGCCCTCGACCATGTTCTGCGTAAGATCAATCAAAATATCGAGGACGGAGAAATTGCGCTCCTGCAGCGCGATTTTGAACGATTGCATGTACAGCCAGTCGCCGGCAAGCACGCTCATGTGATTGCCCCAGCGCGCGTTTGCCGACGGGCGGCCGCGGCGCGTGTTGGCGCCGTCAATCACGTCATCGTGAATCAGCGTGGCGCTGTGAATCATCTCGACGACCGCGCCGAGAGAAATCGCGCTTTCTCCGCGATAGCCGCACGCGCCCGCCGCGAGCAGCAGCAGCGCGGGGCGCAAACGTTTGCCGCCGCCTTCGCGCAAATAGCCGCCAATCTCCGCGATGGGCTGTATGGCTTCGCCGGTCTGCGCGGCAATCTCCTGCTCGACGAGAGCAAGATCGCCGCGAACCAGATCAAAAATTTCCCGAACGGTCAGGACAGCGATGGCGCCCTCCAGCGACTAGGGATGGGTGGAACGCTCCGCGCGGCCAGAAAGATGAAAGAAGCGACGGAAGTTTTCCGCCGTGGCGCGCGCGACTTCATCCGGCGCTAAGTTTCTCACATTCGCCAAGGTCTGCGCTACCTCAACCACAAAGGCGGGCTCGTTGCGCTTTCCGCGGATGCGCTGCGGCGGCAGAAAGGGCGAATCCGTCTCCACCAGAATGCGATCGAGCGGGAGAGCCGCGGCGACATCGCGCAGCAGCGCCATCTTCGGATAGGTGACGTTCGCGGAAAAGGAAATCAGGAACCCCATGTCCATTCCGTGCGCGGCCTCTGGCAGCGTGCCCGTGAAGCAGTGGAAAATTCCGCCGAGGCCGCTGGAGCGCCACTCTTCCTCGAGAATCCTCAGGCAATCGGGCCAGGCGTCGCGGCAATGAATGACGACGGGCAATTTCGCGGCGCGCGCGAGTTGCAATTGGCGCCGGAAAGCGTTTTGCTGCACGTCGCGGGGAGAATGGTCGTAAAAATAATCGAGTCCGATTTCGCCCCAGGCGAGTACGCGCGGATGCCGAGCGAGGCGCGAAAGCTCTTCATACCATTCGTCCGTGGCGAGCTTCGATTCGTGGGGATGAACGCCAACCGTCCCATAAATCCAATCGTGCTTTTCGGCGAAAGGAATGGCGGCATCGAGGCGATCCGACGCCGTGCCACTGCCAATGGCGAGAATCATTGCGACGCCTGCGTCACGCGCGCGTGCGAGCATGTCCTCGCGGTCGGCGTCAAACTGCGGAAACTCGAGATGCGCGTGCGAGTCGATGACTTCCAAGCGTGTCCTTTCTCCGTGACGAAATTATTTCAGGCGCGCGCCCGCCGGAACGTCTTCCGTGAATGTGCAGAGAACCGGCCGGCCATCCGGCGCGACCGACGCGGCGACGATCATGCCATTCGATTCCACTCCGCGCAGCTTGCGCGGCGCAAGATTGACGACGACGACCACTTTCTTGCCGACGAGTTGCTCGGGCGTGTACGAGACAGCGATGCCCGCGACGACCTGGCGGACTTCCTCGCCGATGTCGACGAGCAACTTCAGAAGCTTATCGGCGCCAGCGACGCGTTCAGCAGATTTCACCACGCCGACGCGCATTTCGATCTTGGCGAAATCCTCGATGCCGATCTTCGCCGGGCCAGCAGGAACTGGCGCGGAACCGCTGGCCGATTTCACGGCAGAATCCGCGGCAGGCGCGGACGATGCGGGATTGCGAATTTCCTCTTCCATCGCTTCGATCCTTTCGAACGCTTCGGTTTTGTCGACGCGCGGGAAAACCGCGCGAGGCTTATTGACGTGCGCGACTTGCTTATGATCCGGCGTCAGAGAATCCGGAGAGAGAGATTGACCGGCGAGTTGCGTGGTGTGGCCGAGCTGCTCCCAGATTTCCTGCGTGGCGTGCGGCAGGACGGGATGCGCAAGGAGCGTGGCGATGCGCAGCGAATCGTACGCCGTGAACAGGACCATTTCGAGGCGGCCCCATTTCGATTTTTCCTTAACGAGAACCCAGGGCTGAAATTCCACAAGATACTTGTCGATCTCCGCGATGAGACTCCAAATCGATTCAAGCGCGCGCGAAAACTCGTAGGCATCGTAGTAACGAAGAACCTGCTGGCAAGTTTCCAGCCGGAGCTTCGCAACTTCCCTGTCACGATCATTTTCCTCGGTGGAATTGGGCGCCGGGACGCGACCGCCAAGATACTGCTCGATCATGGTGACGGTGCGGCTGGTCAGATTGCCGAGGCCGTTGGCGAGGTCGGAATTGTAGCGCGTGAGCAGCGCGTCGCGGCTGAAATTGCCGTCCTGGCCGAAAACCATTTCGCGCAGCAGGAAATAGCGCAGCGCGTCGATTCCCAGGACGCGCGCGATGGGCTGCGGATATTGCATGTTGCCGCGCGACTTGCTCATTTTCTCGTCGGCGAAAAGCCACCAGCCGTGCGCGAAGATTTGTTTCGGCAGCGTCTCGCCGGCGGCCATCAAAAACGCTGGCCAGTAGACGGCATGAAAGCGCAGAATTTCCTTGCCGATCAGGTGCATGTCCGCGGGCCAGTATTTCTCGAACTCCACTTCATCGTCGGCGTAGCCCACTCCAGTCATGTAACTGGTGAGCGCGTCGGACCAGACGTAAAAAATATGCTTTTCATCGCCGGGCCAGGGAATGCCCCACTGAAAAGACGTGCGGCTGATGGAGAGATCGCGCAGGCCTTTACGAACGAAGGCCAGAACTTCGTTGCGGCGCGTCGCCGGCTGAACGAAATCCGGCTGCTTTTCGTAAAGTTCGAGCAGGCGCTCCTGAAACGCGGACAACTTGAAAAAATAATTTTCCTCGCGGACGCGCTCGGTGGGGCGCTTGCACTCGGGGCAAAGATTTCCGGGCAGCGGCTCGTCGACGTACATTTCGTCGTAGACGCAGTACTGGCCTTCATACGCGCCCTTATAGACGTAGCCTTGATCCTGCGCCTTGCGGAAGAGCATCTGCACGGCGCGCTCGTGGCGTGGCTCGGTGGTGCGGACGAAGCGGTCGACCGGCAGATCGAGTTCCTTCCACAGCGCGCGATACTCGGCGGAGATGCGGTCGGCGAATGCCTGCGGCGTGACGCCCGCGGCTTTCGCGGCGCGCTCGACTTTCTGCCCGTGCTCGTCGGTGCCCGTGAGAAGGACGACTTCGTAGCCGCGCATGCGTTTGTAGCGCGCGATCGTGTCTGCGACGACGGTGGTGTACGTGTGGCCGAGGTGCGGGCGCGCATTCACGTAGTAAATCGGCGTGGTGATGTAGAACTTGGGCTTGGCCATGATTTATTTTGCCGGTTCGCCGAGCTTCTGAAAATGGAAATTAGCCGCCGCGAGAACTTGTTTGAGAGGCACGCCCTTCTCCGCCGCGATTCGCTGGCAGTCTTCGTACTCCGGCGCGGCATTGAGAAGAACGCCATCGCGGCGCGATAATTTGATGCGAATGGTCCCGAGGGGCGTTTCGACAGGGACGCTTTCGCGCGCGAGCGTTTCCCGGGCAACTTCGTGCGTGCGCACGCCGATGGTGGTGGTCTCGCGGAAAAGCAAATCGATCAGCGCGTCACGCCGCGAAGGTTCGCAAAGAATGGTAACAAGCAGCCCTGGACGATTTTTTTTCATCTGCACGGCAGTCGCGAAAATGTCGAGCGCGCCCGCGGCGAGCGCGCGTTCGGCGAAGTATCCGTAAATCTGCGGGCTCATGTCGTCGAGGTTTGCTTCAATCACGGCGACAGCCGCATCGCAGGGATCGCCCGCATGATGTTCGCTCGTGCTGGTGGCTATCGATTCGCCGATTAGAAGGCGCAGAACATTGGGTTGCTGCGGCAAATCGGCGGCGCCTGCGCCGTAGCCCACCGCCGTGAGCTGCATCGGCGGCATCGCCGCGAATCGCGCTGCGAGCGTGGTGGCGATGGCCGCGCCCGTAGGCGTGACAAGCTCCTTCTCGATGCCGCTCGAAAACGTGGGCGCGCCGCGAAGCAATTCGGCGGTCGCGGGAGCGGGAACGGGCAAAAGGCCGTGTTCCGTCTTCACGCGTCCGGCACCAACATCCATGCTCGAGCACGCGAAGTTGTCGATGCCCAGCAGCTCGAAACCTATCGCCGCGCCGACGATATCGACGATGGAATCGATGGCGCCGACTTCGTGGAAGTGGACTTTTTCAATGGCGATATTGTGGACTTTGGCTTCGGCTTCGCCGAGGCGCTGAAAGATTTGGCGCGCGCGGTCAGCGGCGCGTGGCGCGAGTGCGGCCCCGTCAATCATTTTCAAAATGCCCGAAAGATGACGATGATGGTGATGCTCCTGGGTCTCGACGTTCACTTTTGTCGCGCGGATGGCCTGGCGCTGCACTTTTTCGGCGGATATTTTCCAGCCGTCGAGGTTCAGTTTACGCAGCTCGGCTTCGAGAGCGCGCAAATCGAGGCCTGCGTCGACGAGCGCGCCGAGAACCATATCGCCGCTGATGCCAGAAAAACAGTCGAAGTACGCGAGTTTCATCCGCTTATTGCATTCCCGTTCGC
>DATLTU010000016.1:0-24120 GCA_035533415.1 Candidatus Limnocylindrales bacterium | reverse complement strand
CAACGATTTCCTCGACTGATTCCTCGACTGACCCTAAGAATCAACAAAGGAGCTAGCCCAAGTATAACGAGTAAGAGTAATCCGAATAGGCCAAAAAATAGGTCGCGAAGTGCCATTTTCCTAAATCCGCTTAAACGCCCGCTCGATCTCGCGCACCGAATACCGCAGCACCACAGGCCGCCCATGCGGACAGCTCATCGGATATTCCGTCTTCGCCAATTCCGCGAGCAGCCATTCCATTTTCGTTTGATCGAGCGGCATGTTCACTTTGATCGCCGCCTGGCACGCAGTGGACGCCGCAATTCGCGATTGCAGCGAATCGAGCGAAATCGCCTGCGACTCGCGCGCCACGCCATCAAGAATCTCCGCGAGCAATTTCTCCGCGTTGCCGCTTGCAATCCCCGCCGGAGCCGCCGCAATCGCAACGCTCCGCGGCCCCATCAACTCCGCCTCGAATCCATTCGCGCGCAATTCTTCCTCGATCTGCTCGAAAATCACGATTTGATGCGGCGCCAGTTCCACCACAATCGGCATCAGCAGCCGCTGCCCGCCCAATTCTCCCGCGCGCCGCGCCGCCAGATGCTTCTCGAACAGCACGCGCTCGTGCGCCACGTGCTGATCGACTATCCACAGCCCCTGCCCATTCACCGCCACAATGTAGCTCGCGCTGATTTGCCCCAGCGGCTTCAAATCCCCGATGCTTTGCGGCCCCGGCAACACGCCCGCCGATTCCGACTCGCTCACCGCCGGCTCGCGGCAAGCGTCCGCCGAAGCCACCGCGCCACGTGGCAAAACAATTTCCTCCATGCTTTCGAAATTCAGCCGCTGCGGAATCGGACGCTCCGGCGCGCCCGTTAATTCGAACTCTCCAGGCAGCGTGTCCACGGACGCGCGCGACATCACTTCGTTTGGAATAATGGCTCGCGGCGGCCCTGCAAAACTTCCCGCCCCCGCCGCATTATTCTCAGCGACGCTCGGCGAAAAACTCGCCCCGCTTCCCGAAGCAGCGGCAGCCGCGGAAGTTGCCGAAGCCGCGCCAGCGGGAAAACTCGGCACGGGCCGCGCATTCGCCAGCGCCACGCGAATCGCGTCGCGTACAAAATCGTGTACCACTTGCGAATGCCGGAAGCGCACCTCGACTTTCGCCGGATGCACGTTCACGTCGACTTCCTGGCACGGCAAATCAATAAACAGCAGCACCGCGGCAAACGCGCCCGCCGGCATGATGTTGCGGTATGCTTCGCCGATCGCGTGCAGCACCAACCGGTCGCGAATCAGCCGCCGGTTCACGAAAATATAAATGCCGTTGCGATTCGTCCGCTGCACTTCGGGACGCGAAACGAATCCCGACACGCGAATGCGCGCCGCTTCCTCGCCCGCCTCCATCTCCGGCTCGGTGATCGCAGCGCGAATCGGCGCCTCCGCGGGCTGCATCTCCACCATTTCCGCCACGGCCTGCCGCCCGAATACTTGATAGAGCCGCTCGGCCATTGTCTCGACGGGCGCCGCATTCAGAATTTCCTGCGTCGGCGTTTTCAGCACAAATTGCTTGTCGGGATGCGCCAGCGCGTAATGCGTCACGAGCGACGCGATGTGGCTCAGTTCCGTAGTTTCGGATTTGAGGAATTTTCGCCGCGCGGGCACGCAGTAAAAAAGATCCGCGACGCTGATCGCCGTCCCGCCGGGCGCGCCCGCAGGCTTCACGCCGATCAGTTTCCCGCCCGCGAATTCGATCCGCGTTCCCTGCTCTTCTTCCGCCGCGCGCGTCTCAAGCGTCAGCCGCGACACCGCCGCAATCGACGGCAGCGCCTCGCCGCGAAAACCCAGCGTTGCAATCGAAAGCAAATCGTCCGCCGTGCGCAGCTTCGACGTCGCGTGCCGCTCAAAGGCGAGCAGCGCGTCGTCGTGCGGCATGCCGGAACCGTCGTCGGTGACGCGAATCAGCCGCTTCCCGCCCGATTCGACTTCCACGCGCACCGACTTCGCTCCCGCGTCCAGCGAATTCTCGACCAGCTCCTTCACCACCGACGCAGGCCGCTCGACAACTTCTCCCGCCGCGATTTTATTCGCGACATTCTCCGGCAATATGCGTATCCGGCTCATCCGCGGCCGAGCTCCTTAGGGAGTCGGAGCTTCAGCTCCGACATAACAGCAACTCTAGCTGTGGGGCTTTAGCCCCTGAAGCCATCCTTCAGTTTTTCTGGTACGGGGTCAAGTCGATATTTGCCGCAAGCCGAGCCGAAAATCCATTCCTCCGGCCTGTCTGCCAGTTTTCGATGCACTGGATTTTGCCAAATATAGCCACGCTTGCTTTCATAGTCTTCATTGCTCCGCACAGTCCATTCATGAAACCCCGGCTGCCAGATCTGCATTTTCTGCTCTCGCTTCAGATGAATGGCGCGAGAACTTCCGCCCTTAATGACTGCATTGCTTTCTCAAGGGTGCATTCGCCGCCGGGAGTCAAAAGAATGTGGAGATGATTCGGCATGACGACAAACTCGTGAAGCAGGTATGCTGCGCGATCCCGATAGTTGAACAAACAGGCCAGCACAATCTCGGCGTTCTCCTGCACCCGGAACAACTCGCGATTCTCCCAGGTTTTTGTGATCACAAAGTATGTGCATTGAGGAGCGGTTCTGTGGGTGAGCCTACTCATCTCTGCTTCAGGGGCTAAAGCCCTTTCATATATAACCGGGAATGTCGGAGCTAAAGCTCCGACCCCCTAAAAAGCTCCTCCGGCCCCAATTTTCTTCGCCACATTCTCCGGCAGTATCCGTATCCGCGACATTAGCTGTAGGCCACCGTCATTATGCGCCGCTCGATGTGGGCTTCTCTTTAGGCTTCACCGCGATGCCAAGTTCGTCGAGCTGATCCGCGCCGACATCGGACGGCGACTCGGCCATCAAATCCTGCGCGGCGGTGGTCTTCGGGAACGCGATCACTTCGCGAATCGACTTCTCGCCGGCAAAGAGCGCGACAACGCGGTCGATTCCCAGCGCGATTCCGCCGTGCGGCGGAGTGCCATACGTCAGAGCGTCGAGGAAAAATCCGAATCGCTGCTGCGCCGTCTCGTCGGAAAGCCCCAGCGCCTTGAACACGCGCGCCTGTACATCCTGGCGGTGAATTCGAATGCTGCCCGAGCCAAGTTCAACCCCATTGAGCACCAAATCGTAGCCCTTCGAGCGCACTTCGCCCGGCGCACTTTCGAGTTTCTCCAAATCCTCCTCAACAATTCCGGTGAACGGATGCTGCGCGCTATTCCATTTCTTGTCCGTCTCGCTCCATTCGAACAGCGGAAAGCCCGTGATCCACACAAATTCCCAGCGGTCTTTGTTCATCAAGCCTAATTGTTCGGCGATGCGCAAACGCAATTGTCCCGCCACAATCGCCGCCGAGTCGCTGCCTGGAATTTGTTCTTTCGCGGCGACGGCAACAATCAAGTCGCCGCGCTTCGCGCCCAAGCTCTTCGCCAAGTTTGTCACCGCGTCCGCGCCGAGAGTTTTTTCGAGCGACGAGGTGACTCCCTCTGGCGCGACTTTAATCGTGTACATCGTTTTCGCGCCCGCGGTTTTCGCCTGCTCGGCAAGATCGTCGAGCTGCTTGCGCGACCACGCTCCCGCGCCCGGCGCGAGCAGCGCGTAGACGTTGCCTTCGATGCCGAACGTCTCGCGCGCCGGCTCGAGGAATTTCGTCACGTCCTGCAATTCCATGCCGAAGCGCAGGTCCGGCTTGTCCGAGCCGTAACGCCGCATCGCGTCCTTATACTGCATGTGGCGGAACGGCCGCCGGACCGTTGCGCCAATCACGCTCATCGCGCGCTCCATCACGCGCTCGATCACCTCGAAAATATCCTGCTGGCGCGGAAACGACATTTCCAAATCGAGCTGCGTGAATTCCGGCTGGCGGTCGGCACGCAAATCCTCGTCGCGAAAGCAGCGGACGATTTGGAAATAGCGATCCATGCCGCTGATCATCAGAATCTGCTTGAAGATTTGCGGCGACTGCGGCAGCGCGTAGAACTGCCCGTGATGGATGCGGCTGGGGACCAGATAATCGCGCGCGCCTTCGGGAGTCGACCGCGTCAGCATCGGCGTTTCGATTTCGTAGAAGCCCAGATCGTCGAGCGCCTTGCGAATTTCGATCACCACGCGATGCCGCAGGGCGATATTGCGATGCGGCCGCCGGCGGCGCAGATCGAGATAGCGATAGCGCAGGCGCGTTTCCTCGTTCGCGTTCGTGTCGTCCTCAATTTGAAATGGCGGCGTCTTCGCGTTATTCAAAATGTGGACGCGCGTGGCCATCACTTCCACGTCGCCCGTTGCCAGCTCCGGATTCGGCCGCTGCCGGCGAAACACGCGCCCTTCGACCGCGACAACATATTCGGGACGCACTTCGTCCGCTTTCGCGTGCGCCTCCGAATACTGGTCGCGATTGCACACCACCTGGCAAATTCCCGCGCGGTCGCGCAAATCCAGAAAAATCAGCTGGCCCAAATCGCGCCGCCGGTGCACCCACCCCATCAGCACGACATTGCGCCCCGCATCCGCGACGCGCAGGTCGCCGCAATAACCCGTGCGCTTCATCTCACCCAACGAGTCGAACAATTCATCCCCCTTGATTCACAATAAAAACAACGCCACGCTCGCATCACCGTGGAATCAATTGCGTTTTGAACCGAAATAATTGACCAGCTCATCTTCCGCGATTTTTCTCTGCTGGCCGTCCGCGAGATGTTTGATCGTCAGTTGCTTCGACGCAATTTCGTCGTCGCCGATGATCAACGCATATCGAGCGCCCGCCTTATCCGCGCGTTCGAGAGCCTTGCGGAATTTCATTTCCGCCGGAGGCAATTCGACAACGTGCTTTGCGTCGCGCAGCACGCGCGCCAGCCGCACCGCCGCTGGATACGCATTTTCGCCCATCCACGCGATGAAAACGTCAGCAGTGCGCGTTGCGTGAACTTTCTTCGCCTCCTGAATCGCGTCAATAAAACGATCCTCGCCCAGCGCGAAGCCGATGCCTTTGATTCCCTTCGGGCCGCCGAGCAATTCCACAAGCCCGTCGTAACGCCCGCCGCCGCACAGCGCATTTTGCGCGCCGAGAATCGGACTCGTAATCTCGAACGTCGTCCGCATGTAATAGTCGAGGCCGCGCACCAGCCGTGGCGATTCCGTGAACGGCACCTTGCGCAGCGCGAGTTCCCTCTTCAATTTCTCGTAATGCGTTTTGCAGTCGTCGCAGAGATGCTGCGAGATTTTCGGCAGCTTCTCGATAATCTCCTGCTCTTCCGGCAGCTTGGAGTCCATCACGCGCAGCGGATTCGCCTCCACGCGGCGCTTGCTGTCCGCGCCGAGGCGCTCGAAGATTTCCGGCTTGCGCAATTCCGCGCGCAATAGTTCGACATACGCGGGCCTGCAATTCGCGCACCCAATCGAATTGATCAGCAGCGTGTATTTTTCGATCTGGCAGCGTTCGAGAAGCACCGTCAGCATTTCGATCAGCTCCGCGTCAATCGCGGGCGCGTCCGACGCGCCCAGCACCTCCGCGCCGATTTGATAAAACTGCCGGTAACGCCCCTTCTGCGGCCTCTCCCGCCGGAACATCGGGCCGATGTAGTAGAGCTTCTGATCCCCCGGCCGCGTGTCCAGCCTGTGCTCGACATACGCCCGCACGACCGACGCCGTCGCCTCCGGCCGAAGAACAACGTGTTGTGCTATGTCTATTTCTAACATCAGATCCGAAGCGCGATAGAACAGCCGCATAATCTCGGGAGTGCCGTCTGCATTTGCCAGTGCTTTATCGTCAGCCAAATCGCGGAATAGCGCGTCATAAATACTTCTGAGTTCATCTATTACGCGTTTGTTCTTATCGTTCTGTTCGATCCTGTTAGATTGCCAGGCAGACTCCAAGTCTGTCACGAGATGGTACAGCCTACCCATACGGCGCAGCGCGCTTCTTGACTCGAAATAAAGCAGACGCGACGTGTGGACCGCATCTGAGGCGTGCAAATCAAATTCGTACATTTCTTTCGAGACTATGTCCGTACTGAGGCCGACCGAGCGAGCGAATAAGCCCGTCTCCTCAAAGATCGGCGTGCGAATTTCGCCGAAGTTGTACGACTCCATCACGCTCCGGGCGGTATTCTCGAACCAGTTCCACAGCGCCGAATCCGGCGGCAGAATATCGCGCGTCCCTTTGATGGCCCTGAATTTTCGACGCTCGCTTTCGGGTTTTGCCGATTCGCTCACTTCCTTGCCTCTCTGCCTCCTTGCTCCTTCGCCTCTTCGCGATACGTCTCCTTGTATTCGACGTACCGCTGCGCGTAATTATCAATCGACTGCTGGTCCTCCGCCGTCAGCACGCGCCGCAACTTCCCCGGATGCCCCATAAACAAGCTCCCCGGCGGGACAATCGTGCCTTCGGGGACCAGCGTGCCTGCGGCGACAATCGACCCTGTGCCGATCTTCGCGCCATTCAAAATAATCGCGCCCATGCCGATCAGGCATCGCGACTCAATCGTGCAGCCGTGCAGCACGACGCCATGCCCAATCGTCACATTGTCGCCGAGCACCAGCGGATGGTCGTCGCGCATCACGTGCAGCACGGAGCCATCTTGCACATTCGTGGCCGCGCCGATGCGTATGTAGTGAACGTCGCCGCGAATCACCACGCCCGGCCAGACGCTCGAATGGTCGCCAATCTGGACGTCGCCAATGATCGTCGCCGCCTCGTCGATATAGGCCGACGCGGCAATCCGCGGCGCGCGTCCGCGATAGCTGCGAATCAATTTCCTGCTCCGTTGGATATTTCTAAGTGCTTACAAATGAAGAGCGAAAGTAACACACGCGTCCGGCGCTGACAAGGCAGCCCAAGGCGGAGATGCCTCAGAAATTTTCAGGGAAAAGAGAATTCAGGCCGGGTGGGAACGCAAATCGAGCTTACAATCGGATGTTATGCCATATTTCAGATTTTTGCGCAAGTCTCTTCCGCCCAAGGAAAAGTCGTCCAAGGTGGAAAGCCGACGCGCGCTCATTTTGCTCCTTCCCTTGCAGGCTAACTCAGAGGATTTGCACGACGGGCGCGTCGGCGGCGCGGCCCGTCTCCGCGACGCGCGCGGCCACGGCGCGGCCCACAGCATAGATACTTTTCGCGCCTGGCGCGTCTTCACCCTCCGCGGCCACGGGCTTTCCCGTGTCTCCGCCGATGCGAATCTGCGGATCAATTTCAATTTCGCCGAGGAATGGCGCGCCGAACGTTTTCGCCATGCGCTCGCCTTCGCCGTGGCCGAAAACGTCGATGCGCGCGTCGCAATGCGGGCAGGAAAAGTAGCTCATGTTCTCGATCACGCCGAGAATTTCGACGTTCACCTGCCGGAACATTTCGATGGCCTTGCGCACGTCGGCGAGCGCGACCACGGACGGCGTGGTGACGAGTACCGCGCCGGAAATCGCGGCGGTCTGCACCAGCGAGAGCTGCACGTCGCCCGTGCCCGGCGGCAAATCAACGATCAGGTAATCGAGCTCGCCCCACTGCACGCTGCGGAGGAATTGCTGCATCACGCCATGGAGCATCGGCCCGCGCCAGATCAGCGGGCGGTCGCCGGGATTGAGCAGTCCCATCGATATTATTTTCAGCCCATAGGCTTCCACGGGAATAATCACGTTTTCGGCGATGGCGCGCGGCTGCTCGGTTGTACCGAGCATCAGCGGAACATTTGGCCCGTAAACGTCCGCGTCCATCAAGCCGACTTTTGAGCCCATTCTTTGCAGCGCGATCGCGAGATTCACGGCGACGGTTGTTTTGCCCACGCCGCCTTTGCCGCTGGCGACAGCAATCAAATGCTTCACGCCGCGAATCGGCTCTTTTTGCGGCAGGCCGCGGCCGCCGGGAGCGGGGGCGTCGAATTTCAGATCGAATGCGCGCACGCCTTGCAGCCGCGCAATGGCGGCGCGAATCGCGCGTTCGAGCGCGTCGCGATAGGCAGGCTCCGGCCGCAGGAGCGAAACGACGAGCGAAATATCGCCGTCGCGCACCACCAGGCTGCGCACAATATTCAGCGAAAGAATGCCGCGATGATGCTCCGGATCCTCGACGGCGCGCAGCGCTTCGTAGACCACGCCTTCGGTCAATTTGTTTTCAGCGGGATTGCCAGCCATTCAACGTCCTTTCAGGCGCGCGAATCGCCGCCCGTTACCAGCATCCAATCATAGGACGTCCGTGATGCGGGAGCAACTCACGCGAAGCGCGCGCTTTGCGCGGAATGCGGCGAACAGGATAGAATAGAGTGTACGGGTTGCGCTGGCGAATAAGGGGAACGTCCCTGTGGAACGCTCCTTACCAATTGCTGCATTGCTCCCGAAACAGCCACAAGAGAGGTTTGCGACGCTTGCCCGAAGGCAAGCATCCAACGGAAAAGAATGGATGCCGAGAGGTTCGTAGAAAATATAATCGCGTTTTTCGTCGGGACGAAGCACGAACGCGACATCAAGAAGCTGCAACCTCTGGTTGCGCAGATCAACGCGCTCGAGCCGGAAATGCAGAAGCTCGCGGACGACGACTTCCGTGTCAAGACCGCGGAAATGAAGATGCAGGTGACGTCGAAGCTCGAAGGCGTCGACATCAAGGACCCGCTATACCGCACGAAAATGCAGGAGGCTTTTGCGCCCGTGCTGGTTCCCGCGTTTGCGCTGGCGCGCGAAGTGGGCCGGCGAAAACTGGGAATGCGCCATTTCGACGTGCAGTTGATCGGCGGCATGGTGCTGCACGACGGCAAAATCGCGGAGATGAAAACCGGCGAAGGAAAAACGCTGGTCGCCACGCTTCCCGCGTATTTGAACGCGCTCGCGGGACGCGGCGTGCATATCGTCACGGTGAACGATTACCTGGCGCGGCGCGACGCCGAATGGATGAGCCCGATTTACAAAACGCTGGGGCTGACGGTCGGCGTGATCGTTCACGATTTGGATGATGCGCAGCGGCGCGCCGCTTACGGCGCGGACATCACCTACGGCACGAACAACGAATTCGGCTTCGATTATCTGCGCGACAACATGAAATATGATCTGGCCGATTGCGTCCAACGCGGCCACCATTTCGGGATCGTCGACGAAGTGGACTCGATTTTGATCGACGAGGCGCGCACCCCACTGATTATTTCCGGCCCCGCCGAGGAATCGACGGACAAGTATTACCGCATCGACAAAATCATTCCCAAGCTGATCAAGGACATCGATTACACGCTCGACGAAAAGCACAAAACCGCGACGCTGACCGAGGAAGGCGTGGCGAAATGCGAGCGCCTGCTGGCGCTACCGAACATGTACGACCCGCAGAACCTCGAATTGATTCATCACGTCTACCAGGGCCTGCGCGCGCATTCGCTGTTCACGCGCGACGTGGATTATGTGGTTAAGGAAGGCGAAGTGGTGATCGTCGACGAATTCACGGGACGCCAAATGCCCGGGCGGCGATGGTCCGACGGATTGCATCAGGCGATTGAAGCGAAAGAAGGCGTGAAAATCGAGCGCGAAAACCAGACGCTGGCGACGGTGACGTTCCAGAATTATTTTCGCATGTACAAAAAACTTTCCGGCATGACCGGCACGGCGGAAACGGAAGCGAAAGAGTTCAATAAGATTTACGGCCTCGACGTGGTGGTGATTCCGACGAACCAGACGCTGATCCGCATCGAGAATCCCGACGTTGTATATCGCACGGAAGCGGAAAAACTCGAAGCGGTGGTGAACGGAATCATTCAGGAAGACGGAACGCGCACGAGCGGCGTCCGGCAATTGCACGAGAGCGGCCAGCCCGTGCTGATCGGGAGCATTTCGATTGAGAAGTCGGAAAAAATCGCCGAAAAGCTAAAACAGTCCGGCATTCCGCATCAGGTGCTGAACGCGAAGCAGCACGAGCGCGAAGCGAAAATCGTCGCGCAAGCAGGACGCAAGGGCGCGGTGACCGTATCGACAAACATGGCCGGCCGCGGAACCGATATTCTGCTCGGCGGCAATCCGGAAGCGATGACGCGCGATTACTGCCTGAAAAATAAACTCGCAATTCCCTACGCGCCCGTAGGCGCCGTGATTGGCAATGGCAACGAACATCCGGCCGCGGCGGAGCCCGCACAGGAAACCTCGCAGGAGGCATCAACCGGCGGAAACGGCGCAGGCAATGTGGCCATGGTGCTCTTCCAGCAAGAAGGAAAAATTTTCCAGGTACCGCTTGAGCAATGGAAGCCGCTTTACGATCAGTACGCCGGACAGTGCAAGGCGGAACACGATGAAGTGGTGGCCATGGGCGGCTTGCACATTCTGGGAACCGAGCGGCACGAGGCGCGGCGCATCGACAATCAGTTGCGCGGACGCGCGGGACGCCAGGGCGATCCGGGATCTTCGCGATTTTATTTGTCTCTCGAAGACGATTTGCTGCGCATTTTCGGCGGTGAACGCGTGCAAAAATTCATGTACATGCTGGGCATGAAGGAAGGAATCCCGATCGAGTCCCGCTTGATTTCCAAGCGCATCGAGAACGCGCAGAAATCAGTGGAAGCGCAGAACTTCGAAGCCCGCAAGCACCTGCTCGAATACGACGACGTGATGAACAAGCAGCGCGAGACGATTTATTCCATTCGCCGCGCCGTCCTCGAGGGGAAGGATCAGAAGGACGACATTCTCGCGCTAACCGAAGACTTGATGGCCGATCTGACCGACACCTATTGCCCGCGCGAGCAGCACCCGGATCAGTGGAACATCACGCAGCTCTCCGGCGAAGTGCTCAATCAATTCGGGCTGGACATGAAAGCCGCAGGGATCGATCCCTTGCAATTGAATCACGACACACTCCTCGATGCGCTGATCGAGAAAGCGAAGTTGCGTTACGAGGAGAAGGAAACATTGTTCGGGGCGCAGATGATGCGCTGGCTCGAGCGGCACATGATGCTCGATATTGTCGACGCGCAGTGGAAAGACCACTTGCTGACGCTCGATCACTTGAAGGAAGGAATCGGCCTGCGCGGCTACGGCCAGGTGGATCCGCTAGTCGAATTCAAAAAAGAAGGATTCAAGCTGTTCGAGGAAATGATGGGGCGCATCGATACGGAAGTGATTCGCTTCCTCTACTTGATGCAGCCCGCGCGGCCGGAAGAGGAAGCGCGGCAAATCGAGCGGCGGCAGCGGCGCCAGCAACAGGAACTGCAATTCCAGACAGGCTCGGAGAAAGCCGAAGCGCCCAAGCAAGTCCGCACGGGCGCGAAGATCGGCCGGAATGACCTGTGCCCCTGCGGCTCAGGAAAAAAGTACAAGAAGTGCTGCGGACGGAATTCCTGATCGTCACCCGGCAAACACTACCTCTCTATTTGTGGCAGGAATCTTTCAGAAGTGCCCCTCGCTAGCTTCCGTTCAATTTATGCCAATCGCAAGACAGGCCGCCCTCCCATTAGTCAGTGTGACATAAGAAGTAACCACAAATAAATGGAACGGGAAAGGCCTGGCCTGCATCTGTTTGAGTAAGAGGCTGATTACCGGCAGGAGGGTTGTGATGAGAACTTCCTGGCACCGTTTTTTCCCATTCCTCGCATTTTCGGGACTATTGCTTTCGCTGGCTACAACTGCGCCGGCTTCCCCACAAAGCGACGCGGAAATTGTCCGGCTCGCTTATGTGCAGGGCGATGTCCGCGTCTCCCGCGGAAACGGGAGCCGTCCGGACCTGTATCAGTCTTGGGAGCAGGCGGAATACAATACTCCAATCCAGCAGGGGTGTAGCCTGGCGAGAAATCGAATTTGCAGATGGCTCGACGGTCTATCTTGCCGAGAGTTCTGTCCTATTGTTTCCGAAGCTTCAAGTGAAGCATAACGCCCCGGTCACACGGCTGGAATTGCTGACGGGCACGGCCACTGTCTCCGCCAATATTCTTCCGAATGAACAATTCAGGCTTGATACGCCCGCCGGGCCAATTGAGTTTCCGAAGTCTAGCTTCCTGTGAGTGGACAGCTATCTCGACGGCACCGCGATCACGCCTCAGGGCAAGGATGGAGAAGACGCGCTGGAGTCCAAGAACGAGAAGATACATCTGGCGCAAGGAGAAACGGTTATCTACAACAAGGGCCGCCAACTCCAAATCTCGGGAGCGGAAGAACCACCGGCGCGGCTCGCATGGGATCGCTGGGTTCTCGCCCGCGTGGAGCAAAAACGAGTCGAGACAGCCGCAGCGCTCAAAGCTTCCGGGCTTTCTTCCTCTTTCTCCGGACTGACGCACCTATACGAGGAAGGAACTTTCTTCCAGTGCGCGCAGCATGGGACATGCTGGCGGCCCAGGCCAACACAGCAACCCGCAACGGTGCGTCGGCCGATAATTATCGTGCGTGAATATCCTCTCTTCTGCTCCCGGGAGAGTTTGCGGGTTGAATCGGTTGTAGACCCGAAAACCGGTAAAAAGAAAGTGATCCGGCAGACAATTGTCCCCAACTTCTGGGACTTGGAGGTTTGTCCCTTTGAGATCTGTCCCGAGATAAGCACGATTCGCTATAGCAGCAACCAATATGCGCTTCTCGTAAAGCCTGCGAATGCGCTTTCTCGGAAAAGGGGAAAATTGCCTGTCCCCCCTAGGATGAGACGCGGCGACGCTGTTCGCTGGGTGCGCGTCGGCGATAGAGTCGGCTTGGTGCTGAGAAATCTAGTCGACGAAAGAGGTAAACCACGCAATTTGAAGTATGGCGTCTTCCTGCTTCCCAGCAAGCCGGGAGGTGTTGTGGAACAGGTTGCCTTGAACTCCTCGGAAAAAGTGAAAAAACTGCCCAAGCCGCCGAAGGAATTTCAGGCCGAGTTCACTCCCGCACCTCGCAGGGCTGCAGCGCCGGAAATTCAAGTCCATTTCATGATAGAAGCCGCCAGCGGAACAGCGGATGGCACGAACCCGAACGTCAGGACCGCTGCGCTCAGAATCACGTACGACTACGAGACACGGAATTTCGTCGCTGCGAGTGCTGTTGCCTCCGGGTGGACAAGCAAGGCTGTCGTGATTGCCAAACTCTCTTCTCGCGGCGGGTTTTCCTGTGTGGAGGGCAGTCGCTCCTATGGTAACAATGGAGGTTCGCTCGGAACGCAGTCATCGGGCGCGTCCAGTTTCCGCAGCGCGGGCGCTCAAGCGTGGTCTTCGGGCGGAGGGACAGCCAACAGTAGTAGCAGCGGCGCGTCCACCGGCAGCGCCACGACAGCCAAGAGCGGCATACCTCGCCAAAATTAGCTCGTGACTAGCGCCAGGAGCGAGGAAGCGCGAAGCAAGGACCAGCATCGTCAGGCAGCCTGCCCATGAAACACACACGGATTCCGCGGCTGTGCGGACCAGCTTGCTCACCCTTTGCGGCGGCGTGCGTCTGAACTTTTAGATACGGATTTGCGTTCCTTACACAGGGCCACAAAATCTCGCGATAGGAGTGTGTCCGATGATGAAGAGTGCGCGTTGGGCGGGCGCGGCGTTTGCGCTCGCGGTGATGGCAACGCTGGCGGCAGCGCCAGCGCGGGCCGCAGTTGACGGCCATTTCGACAAAACGCTTACGGTAAACGGGCCGGTAAACCTGGACGTTACGACGGGCTCGGGAAACATCACGGTGCGTCCCGGCGATTCCGGGAAAGTGGAGATCCACGCGACGATACGCGCGAACGACAGTTGGTTCACAAGCAGCCGCGACGCGGCTTCGCGCGTGCAGTATGTCGAACAACATCCGCCGGTCGTGCAAAACGGCAACACAATCACCATCGGCCATGAAGATGAAAGCGACCTGCTGCGCAACATTTCGATCAGCTACGAGATCATCACGCCGGCGCAGACGCGTCTGCATTCGGCGACAGGCTCGGGCGATCAGACCGTGCAGGGCGTAACGGGACCAGTGGAATCAACAACAGGCTCAGGCAACGTGAAACTTTCGAGTATCGGCGGCGATGCGTCGGCGCGAGCCGGCTCGGGCGATGTAACGCTTTCTGGAGTCAAAGGCAACGTGCGCGCGGCGAGCGGCAGCGGCAGCATCCACGCCGACAGCGTGACGGGCGGAATGAACGCTTCGACCGGCTCGGGCGACATCGTTCTGTCGCAGACGGGCGCGGGCGACGTGGAAGCGTCGAGCGGCTCAGGTACTGTCGAGATAAATGGCGTGAAGGGTGCGGTCCATGTGGGCACGGGCAGCGGAAATATTCGAGCCGAGGGCACGCCGACGGGCGACTGGCGGCTGCACACGGGATCGGGCGATTTGACGGTTGCGCTTCCGCGGCAAACTTCATTCGAGCTGCACGCGCGCACCAGCTCCGGCAGCATTGATTCGAAGTTCCCGCTCACGGTTCAGGGAACGATCAGCCGGCGCGATCTGCACGGAAAAGTTGGCTCGGGCGGACCGATGGTCGATCTGCGCACCAGCTCGGGAACGATTCACATCGAATCTCAGTAGCGCGCAGAATATCCTCGAGAAATATTTCGCGGCGGGACGGAAATTGCACCGGCTCGCCGCCCTCCGCAAGACGACCGCGCGGTCCATTTAATCTTGAATTTGCCGCCATGTTGTCGCGTGGCAATTGGCCGTCCCGCCAGTTACATCCCAAGCACCGTCCGCGCAGGAAGCAACCAAACAGAGGTATTATTTCGGCATTAACCAGCTTCCTGACGGCAGCAAACACAAAGGAAGAAAGCGAAATGGCTCAGAAGTGCCATATCGAAGGATGCCGGAAGGAAATTCCGGCGGCGCTGGCGGCGGAGCGCCTGTGCCTGGATCACTTCGTGGAATTGGCAATCCAACGCGCGGATCAGGTGCGCGCGCGCTGCATGGAAGCGGAGCCGGTGGACGAAGCGACGCTGGACTGGCTGCTCGACGATGCGCCGAATACGATACACGCTCTTTCCGATGGAGCATTTGATCGCGACCCGACCGATAACGAAAAAGTGCTCGAGCTGCTTCTGTGCCTTACGAATTTGCAGGATTACGTCGCGCATCATTCGCTGCGCGTCAGGCGGCTGAACTAGCGCGGCACTTTCATCCATCACGTTTATCACGCCACGCTCGCGGCGGCGCGCCGGGGGGGACGTTTACTCTCTGTACCGTGCCAGCTTGCTTTTGGCAATCACGCGGAGCAAGCTGGAATTTCATACTTGATACGATCTCATGCCCGACAATTCAAAGAAACCGGATCCGTTTCAGGCGTCACAGCCGAAAATCCCAGGCGTTCCACAAGCGCACGCGGAAGAACCGGGAGCCGCCACAAACGCGAAGACTGCTCCGGCGAATCGCAAGCCTATTTATTTATGGGCCGGCGCAGGCGCGGCAGTTGTGATTGTCGTTGTGATGATGATCTGGTGGGCGCGCGCTTCCAGTCGGGCCGTGCATCCAGCGCCCGCCACCGATGCGCCCGCGATTGCCGCGCCAGCCGCTACTGCTGCCGCGTCTGCGCCGGCGTTGCCGATTGCTCCGGGGCCCGTGGCGACCACAGAAGAGCTGGCGCGTCCGTGGGCCGCAAAAGAATTTTTATATCGCCATGACGCGCGCGATATCTCTCCAGCAATGGTGGTGCGGCTGCCGGGAAATAGATACTGGGCGTTCTCGTTGCGCGTTCCCTACGGCACGTGCGAACTGCAATTCGTAACGGACATGGTAACGCTGCGCACGGTGTACAAATTCGCGGCCGTGCATCCGATGGTCGGCGATCCGTGCACGCATACGGTTTACGATTTGACGAAATACGGGCGCGGGCCAAATGGTGTGGTGCGCGGCGCCGTGGTCGTGGGCACCGCGATTCGCCCTCCACTGGCCATCGAGGTAGAAGTGCAAGGCCACGAAATCGTCGCGACACGATCCGAGCCGCAGTAGCGATTTCTTGCCAGCGAATTGTCTTTCGATTCACACCGACGCAAAAAGCTAAAATTAAACACAGCCGCTGCCCGATTCCGCAAACTGCTTGGCGCGATGAACAAGACTAGGCCATAATCGCGCGAGGCGGTGCTGGACTGCATCGAAACGCCACGCGCATGCGCGCTAATTGAAAAGTTGAGAGGGCTCTGGATGTTACCCGGAACCAGAAAATCGCGTTTGACCGAGCGGGCGTCGGTTCACCTCGACATGGCGCGCGGAGCGGCGGCGCTAGCGGTTCTCATCGGGCACGTGCGTGGCCTATTTTTCGCCGATTACCACGATCTCGCACACCATTCGCTTCTGATCAGCACCATTTATGCGGCGACGGCCCTTGGCCATCAGGCCGTGATCGTGTTTTTCGTGCTTAGCGGATTTTTTATCGTGGCAAGTATCGCCGACGCATTCGAGCAGCGCAGATGGTCTTGGACGGCGTATCTGGTCAACCGTGTGACGCGGCTCAGCCTGGTGCTGATTCCTTCGCTGGTTCTTTGCTGGATCGTCGACCGAATCGGCATGGCGATGGCCGCGAGCGCTCCGCTCTACGAGCACCCTCTCGCGCATTTCTTCACCACCAGCGTCGCGAGCGTGGAGACGCTACGGAATTTTGGTGGAAATCTGCTCTACCTGTAGGGAATTCTGGTGCAGCCATTCGGATCGAATGCGCCGCTGTGGAGCTTGAGCTACGAATTCTGGTACTACATTATCTTTCCCCTGGCAATGTGCGCGGCCGTCAAACAATTCCGTCTGGCGACAAGAATCGCCTATTTTGTGTCCGCGATCCTCGTGATTTTGTTCGTGGGCCAGACGATTGCGATGTATTTTTTGATCTGGCTGTTCGGAGGGGCAATAGCCCTCTCGCGCTCCTTGAAATGGTCTCCGATGCGTTTCGCGAAGGCGAGCACGCTGGCGGCGGCTCCGTTTGTACTGGTGCTGGGCTTCAGCGTGGCGCGGCCCCTGAATTCTGCTTTCCTGATGGATGCCGCAGTAGCGCTGGCGTTCGGATTGTGGATATACGCGATTGTCGAGGCGAACGAGGGGCCTGTTCCCGCAATCTACGCAAAGGCGGCGGGCTCATTTGCGGGATTTTCGTACACGCTATATCTGATGCACTTCCCTCTTCTGTTCTTGCTGCGCTCACGGATTATCCGCGGGAACGTCTGGAAGCCCGATTTTGTTCATTTGCTATATGGGCTGGCACTCACGGCAGTGATGGTGCTGATCGCGTATGAGATTGCGCAAAGCACAGAGATGAACACAACGGAGGTGCGGCGCAAAGTGATGGCGCTGTTTCGTTCCACAAAACACCCCGCCGCCGCGAAATCCCGAAATTGGTCTGCGCGAAGAGTAAAAAATGAGAACCGCTCCGCCGGGATTTCGCCTGGCGGAGCGGCTCCAGTGCAGCATCCACATCAGACGTAGCGGCTAGTTCGTCAGCAATTCCACACGGCGCGCCACGATTACCGGCTGGTTGGTCTGCGAATTCATGAGCATGAATCCGATGACGCGCAACGGGAGCGCCTGATTCCCCGTGAGCGCGGAGAGTCCGCCGAGGTTGACGAAGTTCGTGGAGTTGGTGGTGATGACCGTCACCGGCTGAGGCAGAAGAACGCCGGCGCGGAAATCATCATTCAATTGGAAGCTGCCCGCATTTCCCGATTGAATCTGCGTGCTGCCCGGAATCCACGCGCCTTCCTGTCCTTGGCGTTCGAGGACGACCCGGTGAACCGTGAGCGTCTGCGAATTTCCGGAACCGCTCAACGCGCCGCCGACGCCCACGCGCTGTCCCGGCCCGAGCGTCGTGTTGCTGAACAGAAGGGCCGTGAGCGGATTGCGGAAGTCCGCGATGAAATAATTCTCCGAACCGTTCAGCGCCAGTGCGTTGATTTGGCCGCTGGGCGCCGTCGTGGAAAGATCGGGTAGTTCGGTGCGCGTGTAGACGTCGATCTGCGTCGCGGGATTCGGGCTCGCCGGATTCACATAGGTGATAAGCCCTCCGAGGAAGAAGTGATCTTGCGAAACGATTTCGACTTCATCGGCGTCAATCGCGTGCGTGACAGGGTCGAGCTTTCCTGAGATTTCGACGATCGGGTTCGTCGTGAGGTTTGCGAGGGTGCCGCCATCGTCCCACTCCGTTTGCGCGCTAGTGGTGACGTTCCACTGACGGCTGAATGGGCCCTGAACCGTGAACGCCGCGGATGATGTATCCACGCTGACCACGCCGGCACGGAAATCGTCGATTTCGGCTTCCGAGTCGTCGGCGGTGAGGCCGCGAACATCGAACGTTGGATTGATCGTGCCGGTCACCTGGCCGTTATTGGTTTCGATGGTTTGGCGCAGATCCATTTCGATGAGCAGGCCCACGAGGTCGTTTTGATCGACCACGAGGGGATTTGCCAGGGGCGCCGTAACGGTGAACGTCGACGGCGTACCATTGATCGCGTTGACCGCCGGCGGCGACTGCGTGGTGTCGAGGAAGCCGATGACGGGCGTCGAGCCGGTGATCGTGACGCTCGAATAGGTTCCGAGGGGCACGCTATCGAGGTCAATCAGTTCGTGCAGGCCGTCCAGCTTCGCGAAATCCACGGTCACGGGATTCGACAGGACGGAGAGCGACCCGCCGGAATTATTCACGGTCACGCCGGTGATCATCACTTGAAAGGAAACGACGCTGGGCAGCGACGGAGGAGCGTCCGTGCCGAGCGAAAACACATTGCCCATCTGCGGCGGCGGAGGCATCGAGCTCATCGACCCGCCGGCGCAGCCACCGATGAAAATCAATAGCAGCCCTGCAAAAAGCACACCCGTACTCTTCGGGATTCGCATCCTTTTTCTCCTATTCCACCCCAGAAAGGCCGAAAAATGACCGCTTGCCGAGGCTTCGTTCACCCGCGGCTTGCTTCCCTATCGAACACACGGGCGCGCGAAAAGTTGCGGCGAAAATTTGGCTGCTTTAGACTGGACTGGAATTCACGGACGTGGCGAAGGGCAGCCTTGGGCGCGCGCAGCGCATCGAAAATAGGCAGCGGGCGCGCGGAACACCGCAGCGCGGCGCTCTTTTTTTGGCGCTGAGGCTCAATCGAGTCCGCGGGGGCAAACCATACTTGGGTGGGAGGATGAGAGTGCGCAGATTGAGAAGCATTTGTTTGGTTTCGGCGGCCGCGGTTGCTCTGGCAATCGGTTGCGCGAAAAAGGCGGATGATGCACAACTCGCAACGAACATCAAGGCGCAGTTGTTTTCCGACGCGCAAACGAAAGACACGGGAGTGCAAGTCACGGTGAAGGACGGGGTCGTCACGCTGGCCGGAACGGTGCCGGACAATGGAGCGCGTTACGAGGCGTATAAGCTGGCTACAACTACGCCGGGCGTCACGAAAGTGAATGATCAGATGATCGTGCAAGCGCCGGAGCAAACGGCGCAAGCGACGCCGCCAACGGCGCCAGAACCAACACCAACTCCCACGCCGGCGGCAAGAGCGACGCGCGAACGGCGGGTATCCGCTGCGGATCGCCGTAAGCGCCGGGCTGCACAGCGTGCTGAACGCGCAGCGACAAAGAAGAGGGCACGGGACGCGGCGAGACGCGCGCAAGAGCAAACTGCCGCACCGCAGGCTCCGGCTGCGCCCGTCATGACGACGCCCACGCCGCCACCCGTACCTGTTGTGGCAGCGCCCGCTCCGCCGCCGCCGCAGCCGGTGACGGCGATTTTTCCTGCGGGGACGACGATCGAGATTGAGACCGTGGATCCTGTCGATTCCGCCGTGAATCACGCGGGCGACGAATTCCAAGCTACCCTGGTGTATCCGCTGACGTGGAACGGGCGAGTGGTGGTTCCGCCAGACACGAATCTTTATATGCGGCTGACAAACGTGGCGACTTCGGGCCAGTATAAGGGCCGCAGCGAATTGCAGCTTCAATTGGTGCGCTTGGAATTCCACGGCAAGGAATACCCACTCGTCTCGACTACGTATACGGTCGCGGGAGGCTCGCGCGGAAAAAATACGGCGGAGAAAGTGGGCGGCGGCGCGGTGCTAGGCGCGATTATCGGCGCTATTGCCGGAGGCGGGAAAGGCGCGGCGATTGGGGCGGGAGTGGGCGCGGCGGGCGGAGGCGTCTTTCAGGGCGTCACGAAGGCAAAACAGATTCGCATCGCGCCAGAAACGAAGCTCGATTTCAAGCTGGATCAGCCCCTGGACGTCACCTATCTGCCGCACGCGCGCAACAAATAGCGCGCGGCAACCGCAAGACTTCACATTTTCGCTGGCATGCGACGCCGATATTCAGCGCGGCAGCGGAGCAAGGCGCGAATGCTGGCGGCAGAATTCGACGATGCGCGCCTCTGCCCAGAATCGCTGCGCGCCGCGTTCGCGCGAAATAAATGCGCAGTGGCCGCCGTATTTCGTGGCTTCAAATTCAATGTGCGGATTCGCGTCCAGGCCGGCGTTCTCGAATGAGCGAAACGGAATCATCGGATCATCCTGCGACGTGAGGAGCAGCGTGGGCAAGCGAATTTCGCCGAGCAGGTTCAGTGAGCTCGATTGCGCGTAGTAGTCATTCGCGTCGCGGAAGCCGCAGAACTTCGCGGTGATGGCGTCGTCAAATTCCCGGACGGTGCGGACGCGATCCAGCCCATTGAGCGGGAAACAGCCGGGAAATAACTCCGCCTTGACGCGCATGCGGCGCTTGAGTCGCTTGACGAAATGCCATTCGTAGATACGATTGCGCGGCAAATCAATCGCATCCGCGCAGGCGCCCAGATCGCACGACGGACAAATGCCCACAACGGCGCGCAATTCCGGAGGCGCCGCATCCCCAAATTCCGCGGCCATTTTCAACACAAGATTTCCGCCCATCGAAAAACCCGCGACGAAGATCTCAGGCAAATGATCCGTCTCGACTAGCTGGCGCGCCACAGCGCGAACGTCGCAGCTCAAGCCGGAGTTGTAAAGCGTCGGCGTCAGCCCTTCGGTGCCGCCGCAATTGCGCTGGTTCAAGCGCAGAGCGCTGAAGCCTGCCTCGAATGCCTTGTCAGCGGCGCCAAGCATGTAGCTCGAATCGCTCGAACCTTCCAGGCCGTGAAGCAGAATCAGCGCCGGATGACGGGACGGCTCAGGCTGCCAGTGGCAATCGGCGCGTACGCGCGTCCCGGGCTCGGTTTCGAAGAGCCGCGTCACCGTCGCCGGCAAATGAGGATACTTCCGCGGCCAGAACGCCGCAGCCAGCGTCATCGCATGGGGATTGCGGAGAAGCAGCGAAGGCTCAAAGTCGTGCATTCGCATCTAATCTACGACACGCGCGAAGCAGGCGCAACCACGGCGCGCGTGTAGCACGCTTGATTTCAGGACGCGCCGCGCATACAATGGCTTATTCGCTGATGAGGCATTTTTATCACAGGGAAACTGCATTCGAGCCCAGCAACCTTTGCTGGGCTTTGGCATTTTTAAGGCCGGAAAACCGCAGCGAAAAAATCATAGGCAAAGGAATCGCAGAATGAATGCTGATGGCCGTATTTCGGAAGGCCTGACGTTCGATGACGTGCTGTTGCTGCCGGGCAAATCGTCGGTGCTGCCGGCGGAAGCGGACACACGCACGTTGCTGTCGCGCAAGCTGCCGCTGAATATACCCGTGGTGGCGGCGGCGATGGATACGGTGACGGAATCGCGGCTGGCGATTGCGCTTGCGCGGCAGGGCGGCTTCGCCTTCGTGCATCGCAACATGACCATCGAGCGGCAATCGGAAGAAATCGACCGCGTAAAACGCTCGGAGAGCGGGATGATCGTCGACCCGGTGACCATTGCGCCGGAGCTTTCGCTGCGCCACGCGCTCGACATCATGAATAAGTACAAAGTGTCGGGGCTGCCGGTGACTCGCGGCGCAAAGCTGGTGGGGATTCTCACAAACCGGGACCTGCGCTTCGAGCGCAATCTCGATCAGCCGGTCAGCGCCGTGATGACCAAGGACAATCTGATCACCGTCGCCGTGGGAACCACGCTGGACGAAGCGGAACGCCTGCTGCAACGCCATCGCATCGAAAAACTGCTGGTCGTCGACAAGGATTTCAATCTGAAGGGCCTGATCACGGTGAAGGACATTCAGAAGAAAATCGAATTTCCGCAAGCGGCGAAGGATGAGCACGGGCGGTTGCGCGTGGGCGCGGCCATTGGGGCGACGGGGGATTTTCTGGAGCGGGCCGTGGAGCTGGCCAAAGCCAGCGCGGATGCGCTGGCGATCGACACGGCGCACGGGCATACCGTGCGGGTGATGGAAGCGGTGAAGCAATTGAAGCACCGGCTGCCGGAGATTCAGTTGCTGGCGGGAAACGTGGCCACGGAGGAAGGTGCGCGCGATTTAATTTCTCTCGGAATCGACGGGCTCAAGGTAGGAGTGGGACCCGGCTCGATTTGCACCACGCGCGTGGTGACCGGCGCGGGCGTGCCGCAGATCACCGCGATCCTCGAGGCGTCCCGCGGCGCGCGCGGCACGGGAGTGCCGGTGATCGCCGACGGCGGAATCAAGTTTTCCGGAGACATCACCAAGGCGCTGGCCGCGGGCGCGTCGGCGGTGATGATTGGCGGACTTTTTGCGGGCACGGAGGAAGCGCCGGGCGAAACGATTCTGTATCAGGGCCGCACGTACAAATCGTATCGCGGGATGGGTTCGCTGGGGGCAATGGAAGCCGGATCGGCGGACCGTTACTCGCAGGAATGCGCGGAACGTGGAAAATCGGTGCCCGAAGGGATCGAGGGCCAGGTACCGTATAAGGGACCTCTCTCAGGGCTGGTCGAACAGCTTGTCGGCGGGCTGCGCAGCGGCATGGGGTATTGCGGCGCGGAAAATATTCGCGAGCTGCAGGAGCGCGGCAGATTCGTGCGCATCACCGCGGCGGGGCTGCGCGAAAGCCACGTACACGATGTGATCATAACGCGAGAAGCTCCGAATTATCGTCTCGAATAGGGCCTTTTGAAGCGCGCGCGCCGAAACGGGATGGGGCGCGGGAAAACCTTGCAACCTCCGTCTGCACAAAACGCGAAAGGACGCCGTTAACATGCGCTGGCTTGCGCGCCAATGGCCCGTGTTGGTGTGGGCCGCGGTGATTTGGACTATGTCGACGCACTGGTTCACCGGCAAACACACCTCGTCGTTCATTCTTCCGGTTCTGCGGCTTTTCTTCCCTCACGCGTCGATCGCTTTTCTGCACCGCGCGCACGACTTCGTCCGCAAATGCGGGCATGTCAGCGAGTACTTCATATTCAGCTTGCTGCTGTTGCGCGCGATTCGCAACGGCCGGCCGGGATGGCGGATTACGTGGGCTCTCGGCGCGATTTTGATCGTTTTTGCCTACGCCTGCACGGACGAGATTCACCAGTATTTCGTTCCCGGGCGCGGATCGGAATTCAGCGACGTTTTGCTCGACACGGCGGCCGGAACAGTTGCGCAGATTCTGGCGTGGCTGTGGACAGCGGCGAAGAGAACGACTGGCGCCGCGAGCCGCCAGACCTAACGCTTTGCGCCCTTGACCGGCGGGCGTAGAATGGCGCCACTGTACGGTAAGGAGTTCGCCATGTGGAAAGGAATTGCAGCGCTTGGGGCACTGGCGCTTTTCGGAATCGCCAGCTCACCACAACAAGCAGCCAAGCCGGCGCAGCAAGCCGCCAAGCCCGCTTCTCCTGCGGCTAAAACTGCGCCGGCAGCGTTCGTCATTCCGCCCGATGCGGCCAAGCTGGCAAATCCGGTCAAACCAACCGCTGCGTCACTCGCACAAGGAAAACAGATGTACGGATTCGATTGCGCGATGTGCCACGGGAAAGACGGCGACGGCAAAGGCGATTTGGCCGCGGAGATGAAACTCACCTTGAAAGATTATCGCGGTCCGGCGACGCTGAAGGGGCTGACGGATGGCGCAATGTTCTACATCATTCAAAAGGGCGAGGGCGACATGACCGGCGAAGGAACCCGCCAGAAGCCCGAAGTAATCTGGGACATGATCAATTACGTTCGTTCACTTTCGAAGAAAACGCACGCGGTAAAGGCCAAGCCCGCTCACTAGGTTACGCCAGCGAAAAGTCCGTAAAAACAATCCGCACGATTGTCTGACGGATCTTCCCCCTTTCCCGTCCCAGAAAGTTTTAAGTAAATAGCGATCGATGTTGAGATTAGGCCCCCTTTGCCCTCCATTTTGTGTAAGCATGTATATGAATATTCCCTATTGACAGATAAATATAAATGGTATAAC
>DATLTU010000015.1:0-42093 GCA_035533415.1 Candidatus Limnocylindrales bacterium | reverse complement strand
TCGCCGGAACGAAGCGCGTAAAACAATCCTTCACCCGTGATGGGGTCAACGCAGGCGGCCGCGTCGCCCGCGAGCGCCCAGTTTGGGCCGACGATTTTGCGATGGCGCAACGTGCCAAACTCGGGCGACGGCAGGACGTGGCTGTAAAAGCGCGCGCCATCGGTGGCAATTTTCTCTTCGCGAACGAAATCGTCAAGAAGCTGGCGCAATTTTGATGTCGTGTATTTGGCCATCGTGGCGCAGATGCCGACGGACAAATGATCGGTGCGCGGAAACGACCAGAGATAACCGTTCATGCGATCCAGAAATTTGATTTTGACGACTTCTTCCCGTGCGGGGATGAAATAGCCGAGCGTAACTTCGAGATCCTGCGGGCGAAGAGGGGTGGTATCCGGCAGCAACTGATTTCGCGCGCCGGCGGCGAGTACCACGAAGTCGGCGGTATGTTCGCGGCCAGCGGCGGTGAGCGTGACGCGCGGGCGAACCGTTTCGCCGTGCGTTTCGGCTTGGGTTTCGACGCGAGTGACGCGCGCGTGGACCGTGTGGCAACCGGCGGATGCGGCGCGGTCGAGCAGCAGGCCGTTGAGGACCGCGCGGGAATAAATTACCAGCGGGCGCGACATCTCAAAACGCGCGCGATGACCGCGGCTGGAAATCAGCTCGGCAGTATGAATTTCCTTTTTGGTTTCAGGGCCGCTGAGGAGAAAGGGATATCTCTCGATGGCTTTGTGCGTCAGGCCGCCGCCGCAGGGCTTTTCCCAGGCGAGATGCTCATCGAAGAGCGTGACGTCGAATCCGGCTACGGCGAGCTTTTCTCCGCAGAGGGCCCCGGCGGGTCCGCCGCCAACAATGGCAATTTGCTTCATTCGGTCGTCACCAGAATAAGCGAAGGGTGTGGTTCGGGCCCGGGAGGAAAGTATAGCATCAATGGGCGCGGATTCCGCGTGGCGGGCGCTGGGCATGTGCGTCGAAAGACAAGATTCGAGCGGAAACGGCGGAATTCAGGGTTGCGACCAGAGCGTTGCGGGTATTGCGAGAAAGGGCAGCGATGCGCGTTTGAGAAAGTGTGTTTTTGTACCGATTAGAAATGGGGCGGATCGTTTGTTTTGTGCGAGTTACGGGAAATTCTAATAATTTGTTGTACCGATTAGAAATGCGGAGAATTTCGGCCGATTTGGGAGGTGACGCCGGGATGCGGCGAGAGGCGACGGCTAGGCGGAGCGCAAACTCCGCTGCCCGGTTTGGAGGGCGCGGGGAATGATGCACTGCGGTATCGTAATCACGTAGTACATATATCATAAATGGGCGGGGGCGGCAAGGTATGTAGCTGTGAGTGGCGAGTCAATTTCCGACTTGCGCGTGAGAACGAAGCCGCTGGCGCGGCGGACGCTTCGGGTGCTATCCTTCGCACGTCATGCCCCAGCGTAACGCATCGAATCGTGGTTCTCGCGCATGCTCATTTTGTAAGTACGCTAAAACCAATAGCTTACAGATGGGCGACAAGATTGAATTCCCATAGCCGTTAGCCCGCCTCCACCGCAGCCGCCAGCGGCCACCCTCTAACGGCTTTATCGAACGCGTGCAAAGCACCTCACCCAATTTCACCCCTTCGTGAAAACGCGCGTCTGATAGATCTCTAACGAGGTCGGCCTGTGTCAAGAGTTTTTTTGATCTTGTCCTCGTTTCGATCGCGTCCCCTAGCGTTCCTCACGACACACCTCTAGCTTTGCGAGCCGGGAGCGGCGTCAAGGGCGGGCCGACGGTTTTTGTCGGACCGTTCATCGCCAGACCCTTGACGCTCCGCGGACGGCTCGCCACAATCGCGCTCGGACGAAGCAGAGCTTCGTCCTTAACCAGGATTCTTTTGCGGACGTCTACCGTCACGCCTTTTGTTTGGGCGGATGACGCCGCTGCGATCGTCGAATTTTCTTCTCTGTCCAACCTACTGCGCTCGTCCCGTGTCACTTCATCAATTCGGTGTTGCCCACCAAACATCTCTCCGGCCACTGTTGGACCATGATGATTTATTCGAACTCCCTCGCGGTTCGGGGGGGGGGCGGGTAGCCTATTCAGCACTCCGGTCACTGCAGGGCAGGACCATTTATCGGACCAGGCATTCCCGCACGGGCAGCACCGCTTTTCTGCCGCAACTGTCCGCGGCGGCAGAATTCCTTGTAGTCAATCTGGTCGCGCAACATGATCCACAGACGGATTCCGAGTTTGCGAGCGGCAGCCACTCTCGCTTTCCCCAGTCCTTTCTGTATCAGTTTGCGCCGATAGAAGCGTTTTAACTCCGGATCTCGCCGGACTGCGTGCATCGTTGCCTCGCCCCAGAGATAGCGCACCAGAGCGTTGCCTTGCTTGCTCAACGCACCAAGCCGCTGCCGGCGTCCGCCGCTGGAGCGCTCCCTCGGGATGATCCCGATGTAGCTGGCCACCGCTTTCCCATCCGTGAACCGCAGGGGATCACCCAAGAACACTTCGGTGGCCAAGGCCGTGATGGGGCCGACTCCCGGGTGCGTCATCAAGCGTTGCGCCTGGGGACGCAGCAGGGCCTGTTCGCTAACCTGCTGGTCCAGGTCGTCGATCGATTTCTGCAAACCAGGGTACAACGTCAGCAGGGCGGCCCGCCGTTCGCTGGCATGGGGAGCTAACGGCAAAGCCTGGAGCGCGTGTTGACCTGCTTGGCTCCAGAGAGTGGCGCCGCGTCGCAGACCGTGAGCCAGGGCCATGGATTGCAGCGTGTGCTGCACGCGCGTCCGCATTCGCACCCACTGATGACGATGCCGTAATAACGTGCGCAGATCGCGTTGCTCGGTCGAGGGCATCCAGATTGCGGGAAAGCGATTTTCTGCCAGTAGGGTCAGCAGCAGTCTCGCGTCCCGTCGATCGTGCTTCTGTTTGCGTGGCTCGGCAGCGCGGATCTTTGCCGGATGACCCACGCGGCATTCTATTTTCAGCTCCTCCATCAGCTTCAGAAACCAGGGCATCGATCCCGTGGCTTCGATTCCTACGAGGACCGGGCCTGGTAGTGCGGAATAGAACTCTTGCACTGCGTCACCTTCATGCTGGAGAATCTTCTCGATCAACTCCCCTGTGTCGGTATCCAACATCGCAACCGATTGTTGTCGAGCATGTAAGTCCACGCCTATAATTCTCATCTCGGCCTCCTTCGATCCGAGCAAGTTGTAGGTCAGACACTCCACAGTTTACTCGGACCGTTGCGAGGCCGACCTCAGTTATGTCATCAGCACTGACGTTAATCCGACACTGAGATCTTCTTGCCGGTTGGTTCATCCTAGTTTTCGTCGTCATTCTCCAGGCATACGCCTGGATACTGCCTCAGCTGATTGAGCGTGAGATGCTCCTGAATCTTTCCGTCCGGCACGCTCACCAAGTATGCCTCGGTATGTCCCAAATCGGGGCCGCAGTCGCTTGTGGGATAAACTTCGGTCAGGAGCAGTAGGTCACCCTTGGTCCATTTCAGGGCAGTTACGTTGTTGCCACGCTCTTTGCAGTAGTGGCGCGCCCTAAAATCTGCGACCGCTCCCCGAATGGCCTTCGATACATCTGTTACGACATCGCCGTCGAGGTGAAAGACCCGGACGCGGAAGCCTCCAATTGCGCCGCCGTCGCTGTAGGTTAAGGCGATATAATCGTAGCCATAGCCTAGAGCGGGATTGACGTCGTCGTCGACCGCGATCCATACTCCCGACGCCAACAGGTTTTTCGCCGTGAAAGAAAAGATTGTCTTCCCATCCCGCACAAACCAGAACCTCGCTCCATCATCATTCGGAGGTATGAATGCGGCCTCCAGGTCGACGTTGCCGATCCGCGCAATTCTTGCTCTTGACTGACCGTCAGGAATGAACGCGTAAAATCCGTCTTCCGCACATTCGGTGATCACCCGCGTCGGGTGCGTCTTCGGCGGTGTTTGTTGTACAGACGGCCGGCTCCGGGGCGTAGTGCACAATAGTGCAAACGCCAACGAAAGCATTAAGAGTTTCATAATCTCAGTAAAATACGCCAACTTTCATCGGAAGACGACAATCTTCTTTGCGTTTGCTGTCGGGTTCCGCGCGTTCGTGTTTGCGGCGGCGCGCGTGCTAAAATTTAGATGACGCGAGATTAGCATCGCAATAAGGCTGCCAGCCCTGCTTGCAGCAGGCAAGGTAAAGGCCGCCGCTACAGGTTCGGCAGAGGAAACGCCGCGCGTTCGTGCGGTGCGGGCGACCCGAGGGTCGCCCCTACGAGACGCGAAGGCCAAGCGAAAAGTGGTGCGGAAGTCCCTTCAATCGCGCTGTTCCGGCTTCGGCGTACGGAGAAACGCGCGTGTTAGAATTTAGGATGCGGATTTCTCGGCCGCGAAAAGGCCAGAAGACAAAGCGGCGTCGAGCCGTCCCGTAGACGCCCCCGGGACGCAAAAAGCGCGCCGCACTCCACATAGAGGCAGATCCCTCGCCGCGTGGCGGCTCGGGATGACAGGGCTAGTGAGGCAGTCCCCAGGGGGTGAGAGTTGGGGAAGGTAGTCAGGCAAGAGGAGTTGATGCGGCATGTTGGAGAGGCGAAGCGCGCGGGCAAGCGCGTGGTGTTCACGAATGGATGCTACGATTTGCTGCATCCGGGGCACGTACGGCTGCTGGAAGCGGCGCGGGAATTGGGCGACGTGCTGGTGCTGGCGCTCAATCGCGACCGCAGCGTGAGGGAGAATAAAGGCGCGAATCGTCCGATCATTCCTGAAAATGAACGCGCGGAAGTTGCGGCGGCGCTTGCGGCGGTGGATTATGTGGTGCTGTTCGACGAGCCGACGCCTCGCGAGATTATTGCGCGCGTGCTGCCGGACGTGTTGGTGAAGGGAAGCGATTGGGGCGCGGATGAAATTGTGGGGCGCGAAGAAGTGGAAGCGGCGGGCGGGCGCGTGGCATTGATTCCGCTGGAGCCGGGCTATTCGACGTCGTCAATTATTGAGAGCATTTTGAAAATTCCAACATGATCCTTCCCCTGGTCGGCGAGCTGCTCGCCCGCGTGGGGCGCCAGCCCGCAGTCGAAGAATGCCTGGATCGCCTGCGGCGCGGCGTACGCGAGGTGGTGCTGACGGGCCTTACGGATCCGGCGAAGGCGCTGCTGACGGCGATTGCGGCGCGGTCGCTGGCGAAGCAAACGATTCTCCTGGTTGACTCCAATCAAAGAGCGGACGATTTTGCGGGGCTGGCGCTCTATTTTCTGAGGGCGCTGGGCAAGGCGAACGCGCAGGTTACGGTGCTGCCGGCGCACGAAGTTTTCCCCTACGATCACCAATCGCCGCATCCGGAAATTTCCGAGGCGCGCGCGGCGGCGCTCTGGCGGTTGACGAGCGGCGAAGCCGATTTGGTGATTGCGCCGATTGCGGCGGCGGTGCTGCGTCTGCGCGAGCCGCAGTATTACAGGAGCCTGGCGCTGGCGCTGGCGCGCGGCGAGGAGGTGCCTCGCGAGGAATTGCTTGCGCATCTGGCGAGCGTTGGGTACGAGGCGGTGGAAACGGTCGAAATGCCGGGGCAGTTCGCGGTGCGCGGAGGGATTTTGGACGTGTTTCCGCCGGAGGCGGAGCGTCCGGTGCGGCTGGAGCTGCTGGGCGATACGCTGGAAACGCTGCGGGAATTCGACACGGATACGCAGCGTTCCACAAGCCCGGTCGAGCGCGTGGTTTTATTGCCGCTAACGGATTGCCCGCGCACGGCCGAGCAACTCGCGCGGCTGGGGACGCTGGTGCTTGCCGGGCATGAGGATGCCGAGCGGCGCGCGCCGGAGAGTCCCGCCGGATTTTTTCCAGGGTGGGAATTCCGCGCGTTTCTTGCCGACCGGCGCGAAGCGAATTTGCTGGGGCTTCGCGACAATGCGCTGGTGATCGAGGATGAGCCTGCGGCGCTGGACGCAGCGCTCGAGAAATATCGCGCGCGATTCGCGGAGGCCGCGGCGAAAGAGCCGGAAGCCGCGCCGCCGGAAAGCTACATCCTGAGCGATGAGGAATGGCAGCGGGCGAAACAAGCGACTGCGCGCTTCGGCATCGAGCGGCTGGCCATTGAAAAATCCGGCGGCTCGCAATTCACTTTGCCGACGCGCCCGACGACGCGATATCACGGGAACGTGGCCGCGTTCATGGCGGAGTTGAAAGGGCGGCTGAATTCCGGCGAGCAGATTTTCCTGAGCGCGGCGAGCACGGGCGAATTGGAACGGCTGGCAGACCTGTGCCACGAATTCGAATTGCCGTTTCGGCTGGGGGAATTGGGGCAGGGAGCGACGGCGTCGCGGCTGGCGGATGAATCGAGCGCGGGCAGCGTGCCCGCGGCGGTGCTCGTAAAGGCGCCGCTTGAAGAAGGCGTGGAATTTGTTTCCGCGGCGCTTTCGCTATTCGGGAATTCCGATTTATTCGAGACGGTCGCTACGCCGTCGCCGCCGCGCAGCCGGGCGAAGACGGGGAGTTTCTTCAGTGACTTTTCGGAGCTGAAAGCGGGCGATTTTGTGGTGCACGTGGATCACGGCATCGGCCGGTTCCAGGGGCTGCGGCAGGTGAGCGTGGACAGCGTGAATGGCGAATTCCTGCTGCTGGAATACGCGGAAGACGCGAAGGTATATGTCCCGCTGACGCGGCTCGACCTGGTGCAGAAGTATCAATCGCTGGGCGGCGCGGAGCCCAGGCTGGATAAGCTGGGTTCGCAGGCGTGGGAAGCGCGCAAATCGCGCGTGCGGAAATCGGTTGGCGACATGGCGCAGCAACTGTTGCGGCTGTACGCGGAGCGCAAATCGGTGGAGGGCCATGCGTTTCCCGCGGACACTCCATGGCAGAAGGAATTCGAGGATGCGTTCGAGTTTCAGGAAACAGCGGATCAGGATCGCGCGATCGAGGACGTGAAGCGCGATCTGGAGCGGGCGCAGCCGATGGACCGTTTATTGTGCGGCGACGTAGGGTACGGAAAAACGGAAGTGGCGATGCGCGCCGCGTTCAAGGCGGTGTCGGATTCGAAACAGGTGGCTGTGCTGGCGCCGACGACGGTACTGGCGTTTCAGCATCACGATACTTTCCGGCGGCGCTTCGCGGCGTTTCCGGTGCGCATCGCGATGCTCAGCCGGTTTCAAAATCCGCGGGAACAAAAGCAAATTCTCGCGGATCTGGAGGCGGGGAAAATCGATATCGTGATTGGCACGCACCGGCTGCTCTCGAAGGACGTGAAATTTCAGGACCTGGGACTTCTGGTGGTGGACGAGGAGCAGCGGTTCGGAGTTGGGCACAAGGAACGCATCAAGGAAATGCGGAAGAATGTGGACGTGCTGACGATGTCGGCGACGCCGATTCCGCGCACGCTGCACATGTCGCTGGTGGGATTGCGCGATATGTCCGTGATCGAGACGCCGCCGAAGGACCGGCTGGCGATTCAAACGGTGGTCGCGCCGTTCGACAGGGAATTGATTCGCCGGGCGATCAGCGAAGAGATGGAGCGCGATGGCCAGGTGTTTTTCGTGCACAACCGCGTGGAATCGATCGCGTCGCTGGCGATGATGGTGCAGGAGTTGGTGCCGAAGGCGCGCATCGTGGTGGGCCATGGGCAGATGAGCGAAGGGGAACTCAGCAAGGTGATGATGAAGTTCATTCGCCACGAGGCCGACGTGCTGATGGCGACAACGATCATCGAAAACGGGCTGGATATTCCGCGCGCGAATACGATCTTGATCAATCGCGCGGATCGATTCGGGCTGGCGGAACTGTATCAGCTTCGCGGACGCGTGGGGCGGTCGAATCAGCGCGCGTATGCGTACCTGTTGGTGCCGCCAGAAGTTTCCCTTTCCGGACTGGCGCGGCAGCGGCTGGCGGCGCTCAAGGAATTCAGCGATCTGGGCGCGGGATTCCGGATCGCGGCGCTGGATCTGGAGTTGCGCGGCGCGGGGAACATCCTCGGGAGCGAACAGCATGGGCACATTGAATCGGTGGGCTTCGATTTATATTGTCAGATGCTCGAGCGCGCGGTGGCCGAGCGCAAAGGCGAGGTGGTCCAATCCGAGCGGCGCGCGACGCTGAACCTGGGACTGGACATCCGAATCCCCGAGGATTACATCGAAAACGAAAGTTCGCGGCTGCGGATATACAAGCGGATCGCGGGCGTTTCCAGCGAGGAGGCGAGGCAGGAAGTGCTGGCCGAATTGCGCGACCGCTTCGGGCAGCCTCCGAAAGCGGTGGAGAATCTGCTGGAATACGCGCTGCTGAAGGCGCTGGCCGAGAAGCTCTTGGTGGCGTCGATCGACCGGCGGGGCGAACGGGCGGCGATTCGCTGGCATGAGGATACTCCGGTGAGGCCGGAGAAACTGGTGAAGATGATCCGTTCGCGCAAGGACATGCGGCTGGATCCGAGCGGGACGCTGTGGATGGAATGGAAACGTCCGGCGGAGGGAATCGCGGAAGCGATGAGAAAGGTATTGCTACAACTACAAGCGTAGGGATAGAATCCGATGACCATGAAAAAACTTTTAATCGTGTTTTGCGCGGCGGCTGTCATGTTTATCCCCGCGGCGTTTTTGCACGCGCGTGGAATCGTGGTGGAGGAAATCATCGCGCGCGTAAACAACGACATCATCACGATGTCGCAGTATCAGAAGGCGGAGGCCGCGTTGCCGGGGGACGTCCAGCGGCAGTGCCAGGGCTGCACGCAGGAGAAAATCAATGAAATGGTGGCGCGGGAAAAGAAGAATTTGCTGCGCGACCTGATCGATCAATCCCTGCTGGTGCAGCGCGCCAAGGATTTGAATATCAGCGTGGAGACGGATCTGATCAAGCGTTTGGACGAGGTGCGGCAGCAGAACCATCTGCCGAGCATGGACGCTCTCGAGAAAGCGGTCGAAGCGCAGGGCATTGGCTGGGAGGATTACAAACAACAGATTCGCGATTCCATGCTGACGCAACGTGTGATCCAGCAAGAAGTGGGACCGACCGTTCATATCGGCACCGATGAAGTGCAGAAATACTACAGCGCGCACAAAGACGAATTCGTGAGACCGGAGGAAGTGGACCTCTCGGAGATTTTCCTGAGCACGAAGGGCAAAACAGCCACGGAGGTGGCCGCAATTCAGCAGCAGGCGGACGCCCTGGTGAAGCGACTGAAGGCCGGAGAAGATTTTGCGGCGCTCGCGAAGCGTTACTCGAAGGGTCCAACAGCAAGCGACGGCGGGGAACTGGGCACATTCAAGCGCGGCGAGTTGGCGCCATCCCTGGAGAAGGCGGTCTTCAGCCTAAAAAGAGGGGACTTTACGGATGCGATTCGCGCATCGGATGGCTTCCAGATTCTGCGCGTGAATCAGCATTACGTAGCAGGGTTGCAACCGCTGTCGAAAGTGGAGCAGGAAGTGGAAAACGATCTATACCAGCAGAAGATTCAGCCGGCGATGCGGAAGTATCTGACGCAGCTTCGCAAGGATAGTTACGTGGTCGTGAGGGCCGGATACAAGGATTCTGGAGGAGTCTCCGGCGGCAACGTAATCCAAGAGACGCCGTTCGGCGAGGACCAGGGCAAATCGAAGAAGAAGAAAAAGGCAAAGGATACAAGCGGCCAATGAAATCTGCCTTCGTTGCGGACCTGCAAGACGGCCAGGCTGTGGCGACGTTCTTTCTGGTGCGCGAGAAGGAAATACGGACGTCCGCGAGCAGCGGGAAGTCTTGGCTGCACCTCTCACTGGGCGACCGCAGCGGCACAATCGAAGCAAAAATGTGGGACAACTTCGCGGATCTGGCGCAGACGTTTGCGTGCGAAGACATTGTGCGCGTGCGCGGACGCGTGAAGCTCTACCGGGGCGAAAAGGAGCTGACGATCGACCAGATCGTGATCGCCGCCGAAACGGATTATGCGCTCGACGATTTTTTGCCGCACACGAAGCAAGACGTCGAAAAGCTTTACGCGCAACTGCGGGAAACAATCGCGGGCGTGCGAAATCCGTGGCTGCAGAAGCTGCTCGCGTCGTTTGCCGACGATCCGGAATTCGCGGGCAAGTTGAAGCGCGCGCCGGCAGCGATGACGATGCATCACGCGTATCTGGGCGGACTGCTGGAGCATATTGTCAGCCTATGCGGGCTGGCGAAGCGCGTGACGGAGCATTATCCGGAAGTGGATGGCGACGTGCTGCTCGCGGGAATCGTGCTGCACGACATCGGCAAGACGCAGGAGCTTTCCTATTCGCGGGCGATCCGCTACACGACCGAAGGGCAGTTGCTGGGGCATATCGTGATTGGGCTGGGGATGGTGCGAAGAAAAATCGACGCGATCCCGGATTTTCCGAAACCGCTGGCGGCGATCGTCGAGCATTTGATTGTGAGCCATCACGGGGAGTACGAGTATGGCTCGCCGAAGCTGCCGGCGATGCGCGAAGCGGTGCTGTTGCATTATCTGGACGATCTGGATTCGAAGATGGGTGCGATGCGGGAGACGCTGGGCGAAACGCAAAGCGATGAAGTGTGGACGGGGAGAAATCCCGCGCTGCGGCGGAATTTGCTGAATGCGAATGCGTATCTGAATCCGGCCGAGCCCAAGGCGAAGATTGCGGCGCCCGCGCGCCAGGCGGGCGGCAGCGGCGGATTGTTCGGCGCGGCGATGCCGGGCACGACGAGGAAAAACGGATGAACGATCCGGCAAAACGTACGGGCGGGAGCGGGCACGCGGCGCGGCGACGGTCGCTGCTCGATCTTGCTCCTCTGGAACTGGATTGCATGACGACGTTGTGGCTATTGGGCGAAGGGACGGTGCGGGAGATTCGCGAGAGCCTCGCGCCGCGGCGTCCGCGCGCGTACACGACGATTATGACGATCATGGACCGGCTGGCGCGAAAGGGAATCGTGGAACGGCAACGCGCGGGCCGCGCGTGGAAGTACCGCGCGAACCTGAGCAAGGAAGACGCGCGAGCGCATGCCGTGGCGCAAGTGGTCGAGAATTTCTTTGGTGGCTCCGCGGAGGCGCTGGTGGCGCAAATCGCGCGCGGCGCGTCGGATAAAACGTGGCCGCCCAGCGCACAGAACGCTGGCGCGAAGGCCGCTCCGGAAACGCCGGCGAGCGTGATGCGCGCCGGCGAACCCGCTCTCTAATTCCCCATGTTCCCCGCTGAATTGAAAATTCGCAATCTCTCGATTCGTCCCGCGACGCTGCTGGCGCCGATGGCGGGCGTGACGGACACGATCTTTCGGCGCGTGATTCGCGGCCTGGGCGGATGCGGATTGATTATGACGGAGTTCACGAGCGCGGAGGGCGTGACGCGCAGCGCGGCGAAAACGTTGCGGTACCTCTATTATGACGAGGACGAGCATCCGATCGCGGCGCAACTTTTCGGAGCAAACCCCGAAGTGATGGCGACGGCGGCGGCGCTGGTCGAAGACCTCGGTTTCGATCAGGTGGACATCAATCTAGGCTGCCCGGCGAAAAAAGTGGTGAAATGCGGCGGGTCGGGCTTGTTGAAGGATTTGCAGCAGCTCGGACTCATATTTGACGCCGTGCGCGCGACGGTGAAAATTCCGCTGACGATCAAGATGCGCTCCGGATGGGACGAGGCGAACATCGTTGCGGTGGAAGTGGCGCGGATGGCGGAACAGAGCGGCGTCGAGGGAATCGCGGTGCATCCGCGGACGCGCATGCAGGGGTACTCAGGGCAGGCGGATTGGACGGTGATCGCGCGCGTGAAACAGGCGGTGAACATTCCGGTGATTGGCAATGGCGACATCCGCGCGCCTGAGGATGCCGAGCGAATGATCGCGGAGACGGGATGCGACGCGGTGATGATCGGAAGGACGGCGGCGACGAATCCGTGGATTTTCCGGCAGATGGAGCAGTATTTCGCGACGGGGCATTACGATCAACCGAGCGAGGCGGATCGCTATCGACTGCTCTCGGGCTATTTTCGCAGCCTGATTGCGGCGGAACTGCCGGAGGCGATTGGGAAAATGAAGCAGTTCTCGTGCTGGTTCACGCACGGCGTGAGGAACGGCGGAGAATTGCGCCACGAAGTGCATTCGGCGCGCAGTCCGGCCGAGGTGCTGGATCGCGTGGATGCTTTTTTTGCCGGCGCCGCGGAGGCGCGCGGGGCGTGAGGCGCGTGTGCTGGACCCGGCCTTCGTTCATTGTACGGATTGGCAAGGCTTGCAAAAAAGAGGGCTGAGTACTTCAGCGGTTAAAACCCCTGAAGCACCCGGCAGGTATGTCGCAGCTAAAGCTTGCCTGCGCAGGCAGGCTGCGACCCCTAACGGCGTGCCTTTCGGCCGGGCCGTTAGTGGATTGGCGGGTTCCTTCGTGCAGGAATAACTCAAGAATTTTCTTCAGCGATCAGGCGCTTGTAAGCCTCGCGCTTGGCGAGGCCGAATTCGCGTGCCGCTTGTTTGAGCGCCGCTTTGCGGTCGAGACCGAGCGAGTTCTCGATTTCAGTAACGCGTTCCGCAAGTGAAATGGGTTTTGTGCCGACGGCGGAGGCCTGTGCGGGCGCGAGCTCCGGCGGAGCGATGAGAAGCGTGATTTCGCCGCGCGCGGGCTTCTCGGCGAGCGCGGCGATGAGTTCAGCGATGCGGCCGTGAAGAAATTCCTCGTGAATTTTGGTGATCTCGCGGGCGACAGCGGCGTGGCGATCGCCGAGAATTTCCAGGGCGTCCTCGAGCGCGGCGCGAAGGCGATGCGGGGCTTCGTAAAGGACCATGGTGCGCGGCTCGGAGGCGAGCCGGCGAAGATGGCGGCGGCGTTCGGCAGGACGCGCGGGGAGAAAACCGACGAAGGTGAATTCCTCGCAGGACATGCCGGATGCAGCCAGCGACGCGATGATGGCCGAAGGACCGGGAATGGGAATGACGGGAAGTTTGTGGCGCAAACAGAGGGAGACGAGCCGGTGGCCGGGATCGGAAATGACCGGCGTGCCCGCGTCGCTGACCAGTGCGATGCGCGCGCCCTCTTCGATGCGCAGGACCAATTCGGCCGCGCGGGTCATTTCGTTATGTTCGTGATAGCTTTCGAGAGGCTTGCGAATATCGAAATGCGAGAGCAGCTTCATCGTTTGGCGCGTGTCTTCGCAGGCGATCAGGTCAGCCTCTTTGAGGATGCGCAGAGCGCGCAGTGTGATGTCCTCGAGATTGCCAATGGGCGTGGCAACGAGATACAGGCAGCCGTGGCGGGTATTTTCAGACTGTACGGATGTCATGACGGCACGGAGGCAAAAACAGATTGCCGGAGCGAAGTCTAGCACAATGCGCGCCGGCGAATGACATAAGCGGCGGCCGGCGATGTTGCGAGGCATGGTAAGATTTTGGCGGAGATGAATCGAGGGTAGAGAACGTGCCACTGTACGAATACAAGTGCGTCAAATGCGGGCACCGGTTCGAAAAGATCGAAAAGGTCACAGCGGCGGAGATCAAGAAATGCCCGAAATGCGGAGCGCGGGCGGAGCGCATGGCGGCGGCGCCGGCCATCCAGTTCAAGGGATCCGGATGGTACGTGACGGACTACGCGGGGAAAAATTCGGACGGCACCTCGAAGGATTCCAAAGAAGCAAAGGAAGCGAAAGAATCCAAGGAAGCCAAAGACAGCAAGCAAGCGAAAGAAACTCCGGCGTCAAAAACGACGGAGAAGGCCTCAGCGTCAGAGACGGCGAAAAGTTCCACGAAGAAGGCGAAGGAAAAGTAGCGCGGCACCGTTAGAACTCAAGAGATTTGAGATAGGCGCGAAATTCGGCGCCGAATTCCGGATTCTTCAGCGCGAATTCCACGGTAGCTTTCAAAAATCCCAGTTTGTCTCCCGCGTCATAGGTTTTTCCCTCTGTAATCAGAGCCCAAAGGCCGTCGTTGCGCGCGAGCGTGCGCAGCGCATCGGTGAGCTGGATTTCGCCGCCGCGGCCGGGCTTCGTCTTTTCGAGATAATCGAAAATTTGCGGCGGAAGGACGTAGCGGCCCGTGACACTGAGATTGGAGGGAGCGCTGTCAGCGTCGGGCTTTTCGACGAGATCGAAAACCTGGCGGAGGCGGTCGCCCCATTTGCGTTCGCTGGCGGGACGCGCGTCCACGATGCCATAGAGATGAATCAGTTCGCGGGGAACAGGCTCGACAGCGATCGCGCCAATGCCGGTGGCTTCGTAGACATCGCACAAGGCGCGCGTGGCGGGCTGGGGGCCGTCGCAGATGACGTCGCCGAGCAGCACAGCGAAAGGTTCGTCGCCGACCAGTTCGCGGGCGACAAGAACGGCATGACCCAAACCGAGCGGCTCGCGTTGGCGAATGTAGCTGAAGTGAATTGTCGAACCGATGTCGCGCACGAGATCGGCGCGCGCCGTGTCGCCCTTGTTGCGGAGGAAGCGCTCAAGCTCCGGGGACTGATCGAAGTGGTCCTCGATGGCGTTCTTGCCGCGCCCGGTGACGATAATGATGTTCTCGATGCCGGAGGCCGCGCATTCCTCGACGGCGTATTGGATGAGGGGCTTGTCGACAATGGGCAGCATTTCCTTGGGCTGCGCCTTTGTGGCGGGGAGAAAACGGGTGCCAAGGCCTGCCGCGGGAAAGACGGCTTTGCGAACGCGTCTGGGTTTGTCGGTCATGAGTCGCGCCTCGAAAAAATCAGAGCCACAAGTTACGTGGAGCGCACAGAGTTGTCAATGCGGCGCCTCCGACAATGTTTCGAGCAGCGGCGAGATGGTGACTTTGCTTATGTCGCGGGATATTTGCGCGGGAGTGCGCCAGCCGTTTTCGGTAAGGATGCGAATCCCCGGGCGGTAGCGCGTTTTTTCGAAGTAAGGATTCAATATAGCGAGGCGTTTTGGGGGATCGGCCCAGATTTCGGAGTTGGGACCGTAGCGGGCGTTGTTATCGCTATTATCGTTGCGAAGCGCGTCGATTTCTGGCGGAAGGAGCTTGGATGTGTCCGCGAGCACCCAAACGGGACGGCCGATTTGCAGGGCGTAAGCAACGAGCGCGCCCGTTCCGACTTTATTGGTAAAGCCGGCGAGTTCGAGTGAGTCGGCACCAAGCACGAGGGCGTGACAGTACGTTGTGAACATGTGCAGGGCAGCGTCGGTGGTGAGGGACGCGCTGATGCCGCGGCGAAGAATTTGTTCGACGGTCTTTCTGCCTTCCAACCCCGGGCGGCCTTCGGAACAGATCACCTGCCAGATGCGCGAGCGAGCCGCGAGGATGAAGTGGAGCACGGTGGAACTATACGAATACGTGCAGATGATTTTTGGATCGCCTTTCCCGAGAGCGTCGCGAAAATGGCGAGCGATGCGGCTGGGGCCGCGTTGCATCGTGGACGAAAATCGAGCGAGCCCGGGCTTGAGGTACTGCGAAGGATGAGATTCGCCGGCGGCCAGCGCGAGTTCGTTCGCGAGACGAAGAAGCGGAGCCATGGCCGGCTGGGCAATCAGCAAGGCACGCGCGGCGGCGACGAGTTCGTCGCGGCTGATATCTGGTCGGCGGCCGAGCCATTGTTGGAGCGCGAGACATGCGCGCTGGGCGAGTTCGGAAGCGCCGGAAGAACGGTCGCGCGCGATGGCGTCGAGGTCGCGGCGCAGCCGTTGATCCATGAGCTATACTAACATGACCGAATAAATCAGGAGGAACGCTGGCAGATGACGCGAATATTGGGGATTGAGTCTTCGTGCGATGAGACGGCCGCGGCGATTGTCGCCGACGGCGTCGCGATTCTGTCGAGCGTGGTGGCATCGCAAGTGGAGATTCACCGAAAATACGGCGGCGTGGTGCCGGAACTGGCGTCGCGCGAACATTTGCGGCAAATCGTGCCCGTGGTGCGCGAAGCGGTGGCACAGGCGGGCATGGCGCTGGAGGATGTGGACGCGGTCGGCGTGACGCAAGGGCCGGGGCTGGTCGGGTCGCTGCTGGTGGGGCTTACGTACGGCAAGGTGGTGGCGCTGGCGTTGGGAAAGCCGCTGATTGCGGTGAATCACCTGGAAGGGCATGTCCATGCGGTGCTGCTCGAAGCGCATATCGCTGGGCGCACGCCGAAATTGCCGGGCGTGTGCCTGATCGTCTCTGGCGGACACACACTCCTGTATCGCGTGGAAGCGCGCGGGGCAGGGACGAGCAATGGCGCGAGGCAGTTTTCGTATGTACGAATCGGAGGCACGCGCGACGACGCGGCGGGTGAAGCGTATGACAAAGTCGCGAGGATGCTGGCGCTCGGATATCCAGGCGGGCCGGTGATCGACAAGCTGGCAGTTCACGGGAATGCGTTGGCGGTGCGATTTGGCGAGCCGAAGATGAAAGGGAACCTGTACGATTTCAGTTTCAGCGGGATTAAAACGGCAGTGCTCTATTATTTGCGCAAGCATCCGGAATTGCAGGCGGAGATTGACGCGCGGGATGAAGTGCTGGCGAGCGGCGAGAGAAGCGCGGACGCACTGCGCGGACTTTCGAGCCAGACGACACTCGATTTAGTGGCGAGTTTTCAGCACGCGGTCGTGGGGAATTTGGTGGCACGAACGCTTGCGGCGGCGGAAAACTTTAATACCGAGTCCGTGTTGGTTTCGGGTGGCGTGGCGGCAAACCGCGAATTGCGCGCGCGATTTGAGCTGGAATCCGCCAAGCGCGGGCTGGAAGCGTTTTTCCCGAGCCGCGCGCTTTCGACCGACAATGCGGCAATGATTGCGGCGGCGGCGTATTCGAAATTTGTTGCGGGCGAGAGGGCGGATGCGTCGCTCAATGCGACGCCGAATTTTCCTCTCGGAGCAGCGGCGAGAGACGCGTAGCAGAAAATCGAAAATCGAAAATCGAAAATCGAAAATCAACTCCACTCAAAGCGCAGCCCGGGAGCAGGAACCACTCAAGCGAGAGGACTATCGAAGAGATATGCCGCGCCGTCCTGCGAAACGGCGTAGAGTGTGTGCCCATCCTGGCTCCAACGCAGGCTGGCGATTCCCTCGGCCCAGCATTCATCGATAATCGTGCTCCGCTGCAAATCGGCGACGAAGATGCGGCCTCTGGCGGAGCTTTTCAGCCATGAATTGTAGAAGGCGCAGACCGGGAGCGAAGGATGGCAATGGCAGAGCTCGGCGGCAAAGGGGAGCGAGGCTGTGCTTCCGTTGGCGGAGTCGAGCGAATAGGCCTGGCCGGACGCGCAGAAAATGAGGTGGCGCGCGTCACTGCACCAGGACAAATCGGTGACGTGACCCGAGGTATCGAATTTTGCGATGGTCTCGAGCGCGGGAGGGCGAACGAGGACGATCGAATCGTCGGACCAGTCGCCATCAAACTCGAGAACCGTCGCGAAGGATTTGTCGCCTGGCTGAAACGCCGTGGCTCCGAAGCCCCAGAAGTGTCCCCGATCGCCAGAGTCGTCATTGTCCGAAAACGCGGCGGCAAACGTGGCGCGGTCCAACTGGCATAGCGGCTCAAACTGTTCCGGGGAATCGCCGGCCATCCAAAGCGTCAGCGCGGCGTCTTCGGAGCCGTCGGCTGCCGCTACGAAATATTCGCCGCTATCCGACCAGCAGAGATGCGCGGGAAAGACTCGAAACGGCGCGAAGCGGCCAGCGAGCTTTCCATCGCGCGCGCCGATGTAGTGCAGCTCGGGCTGCCATGTGCCGGAGGCGGCGATGAGAGAGCGCCCTCCCGGCGACCACGCGAACGAAGCCGGAAAATCAGGGTGAGCGACGAGGGGTTCGTCGGGTAAACGGATGACAGACGGCGCCCCCGCGAGTTCGAGGTCCCAAATTTCGAGGCGCTGGCTGAGTTCGCGTGATGCAGCGGAATAGGTTGCGATGTGCCCCTGTGGAGAAATTGATAGATACGGGCGGGGCTCGCTGAACACTTGCTTGATGTTCCATCGAGGAGTCTGCGGAAATTCGCGAAGGCCACGAAGGACGAGCGAGGATGAAAGCACGGTAATTCCCCCGCTGGACTGGCCGCGGACGATACCGCGCGTTTCACGTTTGGCGCGCGGCATCAGTGCACACGCCCGGGCGCCGTGGTTTCGAGGCGCTCGCGCAAATCCGCGATGCGCTTGCGGACCTTTTCGGCCATCTCGGCGAGCAAATCGCGGCCCTGTTCCTGCGCGTCTTCCACCTGAATTTTTAGCAGGTGCAGATCGGAATTGACGAGTGTCTGAAACTCGGTTTCGATTTCGACAAGGCGATTTTTCATCAGACTGAGCTTGCGGATCACGCGCACAAGCTCCGCGCCCGCGCCTTCGCCTTCGACGGCTTCGGGACACGATTCATACGCGTCAAGGATTTTCGCGAGGCGGGATTCGTCGCCCTGCTGATAGGCTTCGTTGGCTTCGGCCATTAATTCCTGACGGCGGGCGCGATCGGTTGGATTGGTTGTGAGATCGGGATGGATGCGCTTGGCGACTTCGCGATAGGCGCGCTTCAACGCGGGCGTGGGTGAAAATTGCTTTGTAGTTTCGGATTCCTTGACCGAGGCCGCGGCGCGAGATTCATTGGCGCGACGCCGCGCTTCCTGGGCCGCGCGTTGCAGGCGCTCGTTTTCCGGATTTTCGGCTGCCAAATGTTCAGCCACCTGCGCGCGCAGTTCGTCCAGCTCGGCGTAGGGCAGACCGACCAGCTTCAGATAGCGTTGCTCGAGCGCACCGAGTTCGCCGCGAAGGCTGGCGAGGCGCAATTCGCATTCGGCGAGCTCCGCCTCGAATCGCTCCTGCGCGCGGCGCTTGCGCGCGAGTTCGCGCTCTTCGGGCTTTACGCCTCGGGTTTGCCTTGTCGTCGTCATGGATGCCAGCCGCTGCCCGCGAGCCGGTTCGAGGGCGCGGACCGTCTAAGGCCAGCCAGAGTGAATCGTCCAAAATAGTATGCCAAAGATTTTTGAATGCGAAAGAACGCGAGGACGGCGCGTTTCCAGAACAAATAGAGGAAAGGAGCGTAGGACTTTGGTACTAGCGGCAGATTTCACGGAAGAACGGCAATGTCATGGTGTATTTCCGCGGCGGGACCAAGCAGAACGGAGCGATCGTTTTGCGCGGAGGCGCTGAATTCTATACAATCGCGCGGCCATGCGACTTGCAATGGATACCGGCGGAACATTCACGGATTGCGTATTCGTGCGCGCAGGCGAGTTAAGAATTGTGAAAGTTCTTTCGACGCCGGAAAATCCCGCGCTCGCGATTGCGGCGGCGATTGCGAAGATTGGCGGCGAAATCGGGGCAGCCGCAGCCCTCGAGCTCACTTGCGGGACGACGGTGGGGACGAATGCGCTGCTCGAACGGCGTGGCGGGAAAGTCGCGCTGGTGACAACGGCAGGATTCGAAGACGTGATCGAGATTGGCAGGCAGGCTCGGCCGCGGCTGTATGACTTTTTTGTGGAACGTCCCAAAACGCTTGTCGCGCGCGAAAGACGATTTGGATTGCGCGAGCGCGTGAGCGCGGAGGGGCGGTTGCTCGCGCGGCCGACGGATGCCGAGCTTGCGCGGATCGTGCGTTTGGTGAAAAAAAGCGGAGCGGACGCGGCGGCGGTGTGCCTGCTATTTGCGTTTGCGTATCCACAACATGAGAAGCGGATGGCGCGGCGATTGCGGGCAGCGGGTTTTCAGGTCTCCGCGTCGCAGGAGATTTTTCCCGAGTTCCGCGAATACGAGCGCACGGCGACGACGATTGAAAATGCCTATCTGCTGCCGGTGATGAGCCGTTACTTGGGAGAAATTGACAGGCTCGTGACTCGCCATGCAAAGCCGAAGCGTGCGAAGAGCGCCGCTCGTGTGCGCGTGATGCAATCGAATGGCGGGATTATTTTGGCGGCCACAGCGGCGCGCGAGCCGGTGCGGACAATCCTTTCGGGGCCAGCGGGAGGCGTGCTGGGCGCGCAGTACGTTGCGGAGCTGGCGGGATTTCCGCGAATCATCACGTTTGACATGGGCGGGACGTCGACAGACGCTGCGTTGCTGGAAGGTGCGCCGCGAACGACGAATGAGTCGGAAGTGGCGGGGCTGCCCGTTGCCGTGCCGATGCTCGACATTCACACCGTCGGCGCGGGCGGGGGATCGCTGGCGCGATTCGATCGCGGCGGGGCGTTGCGCGTCGGGCCGGAAAGCGCGGGCGCGGATCCCGGGCCGATTTGCTATGGCCGCGGGACAAAGCCAACGGTGACGGATGCGCATTTAGTTCTGGGGCGCATCGTGCCGGAGGGTTTTCTGGGCGGTGAGTTTCGCCTGAACCTCGAACGCGCGCGAGAATGGCTCGGGCGCGCGCGGGGCGCGATGAAATCCACGGAGCAATTCGCGCAAGGGATTCTCGACGTGGTCGAAACGAACATGGAGAAAGCCATTCGCGTGATTTCCGTCGAGCGCGGTTACGATCCCCGCGATTACGCGCTGGTTGCCTTCGGCGGTGCAGGTGGATTGCACGCATGCGGGTTGGCTGCGGCGCTCGAGATTCCGCGCGTGCTGATACCGAAATTTCCGGGAGGCCTTTCCGCGCTGGGAATTTTGCGCGCAGACGTGGTGAAGGATTTCTCGAAAACGATTTTATTGCCGGCCGAGGCTTCGCGCGCGGTAGAAACTCAATTGCGGCGTGAATTTGTCGTACTCGAAAAGCATGCGACGGCGGAAATGCGGCAGGAGGGTTTTCAGGGACCGCGGATGAGGATCCAGCGGACGCTGGACATGCGCTATATCGGGCAAGCGTATGAGTTGACCGTGACGGCGGAAGGCGACTTCGTGAGCAAGTTTCATCGCGCGCACGAGAAACGATATGGATACGCGGATAGGAGGAGAGCCGTCGAAATTGTAAACGCGCGCGTTCGAGCCATCGGATTGACGCCGAAGCCGGCGCTGCCGCGTGCGGACAGCGCGGGAGTGGATGCATGCGCGGCGTTGATGGACGAGCGCGATGTGATTTTCGGCGGGCGCGCAACGAAGACGCGAGTCTATGAGCGTTCGCGATTGCGCGCGGGGAACCGGTTCCGCGGCCCGGCGCTTGTGGCCGAATACAGCGCGACGACGGTGGTGCTGCCGCAATGGCAGACGCGTGTGGATGCGCACGGCAATCTGCTGATGGAGCGGGCGCAATGAAGTTCGATCCCGCGCGGCTCGAGATTTTCAAAAACATTTTTCATTCCGTGGCGGAGGAAATGGGCGCCGTGCTGCGCCGCTCGGCGTTTTCGCCCAACATCAAGGAGCGCCGGGACTACTCCTGCGCGGTGTTCGAGCGCGCGGGCGAAGTGCTGGCCATGGGCGATCACATGCCGGTGCATCTCGGGTCGATGCCCGCGTCGGTGGACGCGGCGATTCGCGCGATGGAGTTGAAGCCGGGAGATGTGGCGTTGCTGAACGATCCCTACGCCGGCGGGACGCATTTGCCGGATTTGACCATGGTGATGCCGGTGTATCTGCCGCGCGAAAAAAAACCGGCGTTTTATGTTGCGAACCGTGCGCACCACGCCGACGTGGGCGGGGCGCAGGCAGGATCCATGGGATTGTCGCGGGAGATTTTTCAGGAAGGCATGCGCATCCCGCCGGTGAAGATTTTTGAAAATGGGCGAATCGTGGAAGACGTGTTGCGGCTGCTGCTGGCGAATGTTCGCACGCCCGCGGAGCGTGAAGGCGATTTGATCGCGCAGCTCGCGGCGTGTCGGGTGGGCGAGAGGCGGCTCATCGAAATCGCGAGGAAATATGGAAGGCAAGAAACGGATCGTTACGGGCGGCACCTGCTGGATTACTCGGCGCAGATGATGCGCGCGGCGCTGCGGCAAATTCCGGACGGCGTCTATCGCGGAGAGGATTTTCTGGACAATGACGGCGTGAGTGATACGCCCATTGCGATTCGCGTGACAGTTTGCATTCGCGGCGCGCGCGCGGAAGTGGATTTCACAGGATCGTCGCCGGAATGCGCGGGGAGTGTAAACGCGGTGAAAGCGATTGCCGACTCGGCCGTGTTTTACGTTTTCCGCTGCCTGGTGGATGAGCAAGTGCCGGCGACATCCGGGCTGGTGCGGCCGATACGGATTACCGCGCCGGAGGGGACAATCGTGAATGCGAGACCGCCAGCGGCCGTGGCGGGAGGAAACGTCGAGACATCGCAAAGGATCGTCGACACGCTGTTGCGCGCGCTGGCGCGGGCGATTCCGAAGAGGATTCCGGCGGCGAGCCAGGGCACGATGAACAATTTGACATTGGGCGGGCGTGATACGCGGCCCGGGCGCGGCGGGGCGGCGTTCGCATACTACGAAACGATCGCCGGAGGCATGGGCGCACGCCCGGGAAGCGACGGCGAGAGCGCGATCCACTCGCACATGACGAATTCGCTCAATACGCCGGTGGAAGTATTCGAGCATGCGTATCCGGTGCGCGTGAAGCGTTACGCGATTCGCCGGGGCTCGGGAGGCGCGGGGAAGTTTCGCGGGGGAGACGGAATCATCCGCGAAATCGAGTTACTTGTGCCGATGCAGGTGGGAATGCTGTCGGATCGGCGGGAATTGGGACCGTATGGCCTGGCGGGCGGGAAGCCGGGCGCGGCAGGCAAAAACGAGGTCGTGGTTGCGGGGCGGCGGCGGAAAGTTGCGGCTAAGGGCAGTTTTTACGCGCCCGCGGGAGCGATTGTGAGGATTGAGACACCCGGCGGCGGCGGATGGGGTACGCAGAGCACCAACCGGCGCAAGAGGCGAAAGTAAGCTCGTCGCAGTCCCGGAAGCTGGCGCCGCGCTCGTCTGGGGTTAAAACCCCTGTATTTTCAGCAGCCTCAGAGTAGGAGTTGAAGCTTGCCTGTACAGGTTGGACTGGACGGCAGGCTTGAACTCGCTAAAACCCCGCAACTACAAGTATGACGAACGGGCCATGCGCCCGTTCGTCGAGAACCTGCGCTAATTCTCCAGCTTTTCGAGCGCTTCGGGCATCTGAAGACGCGCCTTGGCTAGAGCGCGCACGAGGTTTGTCTCCATGGTCTGCTCGGTCGTATTTCGAACCGTGGCCAGTTCGGTGACGAGCAGGTGCTTGGCGCGATCCAGCATCTTCTTTTCGCGGAACGACAGTGGCTTGGTCCGGCTGAGGGAAACCAGACCCTTCAGAACGGCGGCGACTTCCATAAGCGAGCCGGTGCGCATGCGCTCCGAGTTTTCCTTGAAGCGGTGCTTCCAGTCGTGGTGAGACGCCGAACGGCCCTTTTCGAGATAGGTGATCACGTCGCCGGCCTCGTTCGACCGGATAACCGGGCGCAAGCCGACGTTCATGATGTTGGTTTGGGGGACCATGACTTTGAGGCCGCTGGAAACGATTTTGAGCATATAGTAGCGTTCGGAACGGCCGTTGAGGTAACCAGTGCTGATTTGTTCGATGACGCCTACGCCGTGGTTCGGATATACAACCTTCTCACCCAATTTGAATTCCATACCGGATGCACCCTCCCCAGAAGCTGCTGTAAAAATACTAGGCTTGCGTAGGGTGAAGGTCAAGAGAATCTCAGTATAACTACCTATATTTTTTGAGGACCTGCGCGCGCATTTCGCGCGAAAGTCAAGGCACAAATCCGGTAAACTGGCAGATTATGCTGCTACTTGCAGTCGATACGTCCACCCCAGGGGGGAGTGTCGCCATTCTGCGCGATGGCCAGGTGTCCGGCGTGGTGGCCGCCTTTGGCCGGGAGGCGTATTCAACGCGGCTGTTTCGCCAGTTGAACTTCCTGCTCGAGGAACTGCACGTCGAGATGCGGGAGTTCGATATTTTTGCCGTGGCGGCGGGGCCGGGGTCGTTTACGGGACTCCGCGTGGGGCTTGCGGCAGTGAAGGGCTGGGCGGAAGTCTTTGGCAAGCCCATCGTGGCGGTGAGCGGGCTGGAAGCGGTGGCGGCGGAGGCGAGTATGGAGGAGCAGCAATTGATTGCGGCGGTGATGGATGCGCGGCGCGGCCAGATCTATGCGGCGCTTTTCCGGCGCGAGGGCGGGCGGCTGGTGCGCGAGGGCGACGAGCACGTCTGTACAGCGGAGGAATTTTTGGCAATGGTTGAGAAACAGGCCCGGGGTAGAATGACGCGCTTTTTCTCGCCGTCTCCGGAAGCGATTCAGGGTGCGCTGACGGCAGCGAAAGGCGTTGCGCCCGCGATTTCGCGAAGCGTCGCGCGCGTTTCGCCTGTGCTCGCGCCGGTAATCGCGGAGCTTGCGCTGGAACGCGCCCATCGCGGCGAAGTCACGGATGCGCTGCGGCTCGATGCAAACTACATACGCCGGACGGATGCGGAGGCACAGTGGAAAGAGCCGTGACGCAAGGGTCCATCCGGATTCGCCCGCTGGAAGCGCGCGACGCCGACGCATTAGTCGAAATACAGATGGAGAGCCGCGAATCGGCGCAGTGGCCGCGGGAAAGTTACGAAGCGCTTGCGCGCGAAGAGGCGCCATGCTTTGTCGCCGAGACTGGCGGAAGGGTGGTGGGGTTTTTGTCCGCACGCAAACTGGCGGACGAAATGGAAATTTTGAATCTGGCGGTTGCTTCCGCGGCGCGGCGGCAAGGAATCGGCAGCCAGTTGTTACGCGAGGCCATGCGATGGGGCGCCCGGAACGGCATCAGCAAGGCATATTTGGAGGTACGAGCGTCAAACGCGGCCGCGCGGCAGTTTTATGCAGTGCATGGATTCTGGGCGACGGGCGTCCGCGCCAAGTATTACCGCGACCCGGTTGACGACGCCGTGCTGTTAACGGCGGCTGCGACGAGTGAGTAAAGTTTTCGGCGTGGAGACGCTTGGCGCGGAGCAAGAAACTGTGATAGGTTCCCTCCATGTAGACCAAACTTCAACTGGGAGGGAACGCATGCCCGCGACGGCTCAGGAAATTCCAGGGGACCTGATCTCGAACGACCCAGAGTTTTGCAGGTTGGCCCAAGAACATTCCCGATTTGAAGAGCAACTCCACCAATTAACCCGGCAAGCGTACCTCAGTGCAGAAGACATGCTCCTCGAAGTGCAAATCAAGAAATTGAAGCTGCGATTGAAAGACCAGATGCAACAGCTTATTGCGCGGCGCCGACGAGAGAGTCCCGCGAGGTAAGCTCCCACCGTATCGTCTTGTTCTGTCGTACAATGCAGGTCTGTTTGTGCGAGGTTCGATTCGGCGATTATGGTGAAGGACGGATACAGATTTGCGCTTCCGCCGCTGATCGTTGGGATTATCCTGATGGTGTTTCAGTGGTGGTGGGCGGCGGCGCTGGTGGCGCTCGGGCTATTCGTCCTATATTTTTTTCGCGACCCGGAAAGGACAATTCCCCAGGATCCGGGCGCGGTGGTTTCTCCGGCGGATGGGCGAGTGGTGGAAATCGTCGACGAACCCTGGGAGGGCCGGCCCGGAAAGCGCGTCAGCATCTTTCTCTCTATTTTCGACGTACACGTGAATCGGGCGCCGGTGGCAGGAAAAATCCGGAAAGTGGAGTACCATCCGGGGCGGTTCATGGCGGCGTGGAACGGGAAAGCGTCGGCGGAGAACGAACAGAACGCGATTTCGATTGAGACGCCGTCCGGAGAGATGAGTTTCAAGCAAATCGCGGGTTGGGTGGCGCGCCGAATCGTGTGCTGGAAACGCGTGGGAGACGAAGTGGCGCTCGGCGAACGAGTGGGAATGATCCGGTTCGGCTCGCGGGTGGATATATGGCTGCCGTCCGAGGCGGAGATACTGGTGAAGCGCGGGCAACACGTGGCCGGAGGAGGCACGCAACTGGCACGATGGCAAGCGACGAAATAAAACCGATGGATTTTGAGCCGGAGCAGCAACCGACCGCGCGCAATCACAAATTGCGCCGCGGCGCGTACATGCTGCCGAGCTTGTTCACCGTCCTGAATTTGCTGTGCGGCTATTACGCCATTCTGGAGACGTTCCGCGGCGAAGCGAGCGATATGGACAACGCCGCGCGGGCCATCGGCGCGGCGATTGTTTTCGACATGCTGGATGGAAAAATCGCACGGCTGATGGGGTCGAATTCCGAATTCGGCAAACAGTTCGATTCGCTGGCGGACGTTGTGAGCTTCGGCGTCGCGCCGGCTTTTCTGGCATTTGGATGGGGCGTGAAGGGCGTGGTGCTCAACCGGTCCCTTGCCGCACCGTACGTCGTGCAATTGGGATGGTTGGCAAGCTTCGCGTTCGTGATTTTCTGCGCGTGGAGGCTGGCGCGATACAATATCGGGATGGCAGGCGGGTCAAAGTATTTTGTGGGCTTGCCGACACCCGCCGGAGCGGGCGCGATTGCCGCGTCGGTTCATGCGATGTGGAATCCGATTGAGGATTGGCGGAAGTCGCTGGTGTGGGTGCTGCTGATTTTGCTGCTGGGATTTTTGATGGCCAGCAAGATCCGATATTACAACTTCAAGGGCGTTAACCTGGGCCGGCGACGGACGTCGCTCGCCGTTGTGGGAATGGCTTTGATTATTGCGGCGATTTTCCGCTACTCGGAAGCTACCCTCCTGCTGATTGCGACCATGTACGTCTTGCATGGAATCGTGATGGAGGCGCTGCGCAAAGTGCGCCATCGGACGGTTGCGCGTCCCGGATGAACATGCCTCGCGAGAATCCTCCCCGCCGGATAGCCATCGTCGGCGCATCGTCGCTGCGCGGAAAAGAATTGAAGCAGGTGGTCGAAGACCGCAACTTTCCGGCGGCGGAAATTGCGCTGCTGGATACGAGCGTGCCGGTTGGGACCTTGGCGGAGGCGGCGGGCGAGCCGACGTTCATCAAGGCGATGGAGCGGGAAAGTTTTGAAGGCGCGCGCTTCGTTTTCTTCGCGGGCAGCGCACGCGAAGCGCGGGAGAACTGGAAGCTGGCGCAAGAGGCGGGCGCGACGATCATTGATTTGACCGGCGCGCTCGAGGAGACAGGGCGCGCGGCCCCGTGGATTCCGGAACTCGACACGCTGCTGGCTCCGCCAGAACCGTCGGGCGGGAAATCCCATGACAGACACATTTTCTCTTCGCCATCACCGGCGGTAATCATCGCGTCCACGCTGGTGGCGGCGCTCCAGAAATTTCACCCGGTAAGATTGGCCATTGTGTTTTTTCCGCCGGTGTCCGGGCGGGATCAGGCCGGCGTCGAGGAACTCGAGAAGCAGACAGCCGATTTGCTGCTCTTGCGGCCCATCTCGCAAACGATTTTTGACACGCAGGTGGCGTTCAACCTTCTGGCCGGATACGGCGAGGCCAGCCGGCCAAGTTTGGCAGAAATGCGGGAAGATATCGCCAAAGGCGTGGCCAGGTATCTGGGAGAACGAAGCGCGGCGCCCGCCGTGACGCTGATTCAAGCGCCGGTGTTTCACGGATACGCGTTCGCGGCGTACGCGGAGCTTGCGCAGGCGTGCGAGCCGGCGAAACTCGACGAGGCGCTCTCGGCTGCGGGCATCCATCTGCCTGGCGAAGGCGAGCCGCTGCCGGCGAATAGCACCGCGGCCGGCGAAGAGAAGATTCAGATGGCTCGGACGGAACGCGATGCGAACGTGAGCGCGGGCGTATGGTTGTGGGGCGTGGCGGATAATTTACGGCTTGCGACGGTCAACGCGGTGCGGATTGCGGAGGAGTTGCTTGCGCCGAAGGTTTGAGTTGCGGTGCGCGATGCTGGCAGCGCTTGCCTGCGCTTGCCTGTTCATGAGCGGGTGCGGATATCACGTTGTTGGCACCGCCGGGGACCACCTGCCGTCGAGCTGGCACACGATTGCCGTGCCGGCATTTACGAACCGCACGCCGACCTACCGGATCGAGCAGCGCGTGACGAACGCCGTGGTCCATGAACTGCTGGCGCGAACCAAATACCGCGTGGTGCCCGTGCAGGAGGGCGCGGACGCTGTGCTGCACGGAGAAATTACGGAAATCGACGCGGTGCCGCTGCTCTATGACGCCACGTCGGGGCACGTCAACACCATGCTCGTGACCATGAAATTGAAGGTGAGCCTGGTGGATGAGAAAACGAAGAAAGTGGTCTATCGCAACGACAATTTTGTGTTCCGGGACGAATACCAGATTTCCGGCGACGTGAACGCATTCTTTCAAGAAGAAGGCCCGGCGATGGGCCGAATGTCACGGGATTTTGCGTCTGATCTTGTGTCGAACCTGATCGAGGGTTTCTGATGCCGCAGGTGACGCTGGAAAATCTGTCGCAACGGATCGCGAAGGGCCAGGCGATTCCGGCGATCGTGCTGATCGGGACGGACCCGTACCTTCGCGAGCAGTGCCGGAAAGCGCTGATCGAGAAATTCGTGCCTGAAGGCGCTCGCGATTGGGCGGTGACGAGACTTTCGGCCTCCGGAGGCGGTTTGGAAGACATGCTGGAGCGCGCGGAAACCGTGCCCATGCTCTCTCCGCATCAAATCGTTTTTCTTGATCGATTGGAGGCGCTCGAACGCGGCGGTGACGAGGCGAGCGAGGCGGCAGCCAAAAGGATCGAAGCATATCTCGAGAATCCCGCGCCGTTTTCGATTGTGGTGTTTGAAGCGGAGGCACTCGATCGCCGGCGGAGGCTTTTCAAAATACTCGCCGAACATGCCATGGTTGTGGAGCTTGCAACCAGCGTCGAGGACGCGGCGGCTTTGGCGGTGCAGATGGCGCGTGAGCTTGGCGCGGAGATCGATGCGCGCGCCGCTGCGGAGCTGGCCGAGGCCGTGAATGGCGAAGCAGCGAAGATGAGGCTCGAACTTGAAAAGTTGTCGCTATTTGCGATGGGACGCAGGATCGAGGTCTCCGACGTGGAAGCACTGGTGGTTTCCGCGAAGAAATACACTGTGTGGAAGTTCGCGGAAGTCCTTGCGGCGCACGACCGTCGCGCGGCAATGGAGTTTTTCGACAGCTTACTGCGCGAAGGAGAGCAGCCGGCGGCAATCGTGGGTGCGCTCGCGTGGACGTTCCGCAAGCTGATCGAAGCGCGGGAATTGCCTCCGGGGACAAACCAATTTCAGGCGGCGCGGGACCTGGGTATGCGCCCGGATGCGGCAGGAGTGGCCCTGGCGCAGGCGAGAAAAATTCCGCGTGAACAGCTTGTCTCGGGGATCGTTGCGCTGGCGGAAGCGGACAGCGCGCTGAAGTCTGGCGGCCCGGATCCGCGCGCCACGATGGAGTTCCTGATCGCCCAACTGACGGCCACAGCGGCGAAGGCTAGCGCCTAGGATTTTTTTGACTGGCGGAGGCGGTTGAGAGCCATCGTCAGGCGCGACTTGTAGCGATTCGCGGTGTTGCGGGGCAGCGAGTGGTTTTTCACGGCGCGATCCAGCTCCGAGAACGTCTGGGGAACGAGCTTTTCGGTCTTGGCGACGTCGCCCGAGGCGAGCGCGGCGCGGTACAGGCGAACGGCGCTGCGCATGCGCGTACGATTCGAGCGATTGGCGATCGTGCGATGCTCGGTCTGGCGCATGTTCTTGAAGACGGATTTCGATCGTTTCTTTTGCTTTACGGCGGCGCCCTGAGCCATCAAGTACTCCTTCGGAAGTGGAATCGAATAGCAAGAGTAGCGGAGGCGCGAAGGATTGTCAATTTGGAGGCTTGTGGTTTGCTCAGAGACCTCCGCCCGCGGCGTGCACTTCGGCGTAGTGCCGGACTTGCGGCTTTGACGCAGTGGCGCGGACGGCCTAAAATGGCTCGGCAATCTGGCAGTTTCGCGTGGCTTTTTACGGTTTGAGAGGATAGATTCCTTGGTGATGGGAGCAAAACGGCAGACTTTGCGGGCGGCGCGCCGGTTCCGCGGGATGGCGATAGTGGCGGGTTTGTGCCTGACGGCACTGTTGCTGGCGACGGCAGCGCGCGCGCAGAAGCCCAAGGATCTGCGGCCTGAGGGATACGTGAGCGATTTCGCGCACGTTCTCGCGCCCGACTCGAAAAGAGAAATCGAGGCGATTTGCCGGGAAGTGGACCAAAAAGCGCAGGCGCAAATCGCGGTCGTGACGGTGCGGTCTCTCGAAGGAGAATCGATCGACGATTTTTCCATCGATCTGGCCACACACTGGGGAATCGGGCCGAAGCAAAAGGATCGCGGAGTGCTGATTCTTGTGGCTCCGCACGAGCATCAGTACCGGATTGAAGTTGGTTACGGCCTTGAGGGCATTCTGCCGGATGGTCTGGTCGGAAGCTTCGGCAGGGAAGCGATACCGCAGCTCAGGATTCGAAATTACAGCGGCGCGATTTTGCTGCTGACGGAGCGCGTGGCCGCGGTGATCGCGAAGAATCGCGGCGTGACGCTCAACGCGCTCACGCGAGAGTCGGAAAGCAATCCCATGGGCGCGGAAACACCGCCGCCCCCGCTGACGCCGAGAAACGTAGCCGTGCCGTTCCTATCGATTCTGATGTTATTGTTCTTCCCGCTTCTGGGACTCCTGCTGCGGTTGCGCGCGGGGCGCAGATACGGCAAGGGACACGGGGTATCGTGGGCTGGGCCGTGGTGGTATTGGGGCGGAGGGTTCGGAGGCGGGTCCTGGGGCGGCGGGGGATTTGGCGGGGGATTCGGCGGTGGGGGAGGATTTGGCGGATTCGGCGGAGGATCGTTTGGTGGCGGCGGGGCCAGTGGAAGCTGGTGATCCGTGCGACGGCCGGCGGCTACAATTTCCCAGGATTTTCCGAGCCAAGATCAGGAAGGGAAGTGAGTAAAATTCGAATTGCGGCCCAGCGTTCCCGGCAGAAAGCGGCGGTGAGATGGAAGATTTGCTGGAACAGTTGAAAGAAAAGCTGCAACGCGCGGCGGGAGCCAATTTAAAAGCGATTGTGCTCTATGGCTCCGCGGTGACGGGTGAGTACCACAAGCAGCACTCGGATCTGAATATTCTATGTCTTCTGGAACGAGCGGGCACGGCGGAGCTTGAAGCGCTTCATGACGCTGTGGCTTGGTGGAAGCGGAAAGGCTTTCAGCCGCCGCAGGTGTTCACGCTGGCGGAACTGCGCGCATCGGCGGACATTTTCGCCATCGAGCTGCTGGACATGAAGGCCAGTCACAGGATGATTTATGGCGAGGATTTCTTCGCCTCGCTGGATGTTCCGACGAACCTGCATAAATTGCAGGTCGAGAGGGAGCTGCGAACCAATGTGGTGCGCTTGCGCCAGGGCATTCTGTCCGTGCCGCCGAAGGACCGCGTGGTGGTCAACCTGATGGATGCGTCGGTGTCGGCGTTTGTGACCCTGTTTCGTCACGCGCTTCTGGCGTTTGGTGAACCTGCTCCCGAATCGAAGCGCCAGGTGGTGGAAGACGCCGCGCGTCTGGTGGGATCGAGTCCCAGTGCATTTTTGGAGATACTGGACGTGCGCGAAGGGAAACGGAAAGCGTCGGACGTGGATGCGCAGGAGACATTGCGCGGATTCGTGGAGTTGGCCGAGCGCATGACGGATCTGGCGGACCGGCGCTTCGAGGGCGCTTGCTGAGAGCTTTGACGCCGAGCGCAAAAATCACCGGCGTGCATAATTTTCGCGGAGGAACAAAATGAAGAAGGGCTGGGCGGTGCTGGCCGCCGTCGTTCTAGTCGTTTTGATTGTGGGCGGGATGTACGTTAGCGCGCGGAACCAGATGGTGCGCAAGAACGAGGCGATCAAATCCGACTGGGCGCAGGTGGACGTGGTGCTCGAACGCCGTGCCGACCTGATTCCCAACCTGGTGGCGACGGTGAAGGGAGTGGCGGCGCAAGAAGTGACCGTGTTCACGGCCGTGGCGGATGCGCGGGAGAATTTGATGAATGCACAAACGCCGAAAGATAAAATCGCGGCAAACGGCCAGATTGACAACGCGCTGGTGAAAGTGCTGGCGCTGACGGAGAACTATCCAAAGCTCAGGTCCAGCCGGAGCTTTTTACGGCTTCAAGATGAGCTGGCCGGGAGCGAGAATCGCATCGCGGTCGAGCGGAGGCGCTACGACGATGCGATTCAGGATTACAACACCTTCATTGGCACGTTCCCGAACAGCACGTTCGCACGCTGGGCCGGATTCCAGCGCAACGACGCGTACTTTGCAGCGTCAGCGGCGAAACAAGCGGTGCCAACTGTAGCGTTTCCGGGCCCGAAGTAATGACTCGACGGCGTGACTCACGCGAATGCTATTCTGCTGATACTAAGAGACATAGGTTCCTGTGCCTTGACCCCACCGGCGTGGTGCGGTAACGTCGGAGTGTGCAAGTGAGGTGGATGGCGACCGTGAGGGTTCCTGGTCAGCCTGCGTAGATGAGACAAAGCGTCAGGATGTCGGGGGGAATCGCCGAACTATTTGGCGCCTACGACGAGAATTTGAAGCTCCTCGAATCGACTCTGCATGTAACCACGCAACTGCGGGACACCGATTTGGAAATCGAAGGCGAACCTGCCGAGGTGAGCCGCGCGGCAAGGTTCCTCAACGACTACTGCCAATTGGTGCGCGAAGGACGAAAAATCGAAAGCGAGCAGGTGAAGGCGATGCTACGCATGGCGCATGACGAGCCGGATTTTTCGATGCGCGGCGCGATCGAGCACGCGCGGCCGCGGGCTTTTGGAAAAAAGCCCATTACGCCGAAAAGCTCGAACCAGCGGCGCTACATGGAGGCGCTCGAAGCGTACGACATGGTCTTCGCCATCGGGCCGGGCGGAACTGGGAAGACGTACTTGGCCGTGGCGATGGCCGCGTCGGCGCTGCTGACGAAGCAGGTGAACCGGATTATTCTGGTGCGCCCCGCGGTGGAGGCGGGCGAACGGCTGGGCTTTTTGCCGGGAACGTTGCAGGAGAAAATCGATCCGTACATGCGGCCGCTCTACGATGCGCTCCACGATATGCTCGAGGCCGACAAGCTGGAACGATTTCTCGAGAAGGACATCATCGAAGTCGCGCCGCTGGCATTCATGCGCGGCCGCACGCTGAATGATTCGTTCGTGATTCTGGACGAAGCGCAGAACACCACGAGCGAACAGATGAAAATGTTTTTGACGCGCCTGGGGTTCAATTCCAAGGCGGTGATCACCGGCGACGTGACGCAGATCGATTTACCGAGCGAGCGGCGCTCCGGGCTGGTGGAGGCGCTGGACGTGGTCGGCAAGATCGAAGGCATCGCCATTGTCCATTTTGACGAGCGCGATGTCGTGCGGCACAGCCTGGTGCAGCGCATCATTAAGGCGTATGACGAATATGACGGCGGCCAGCAGGGCAGCCGTCCCGCGGCGAACAATCATTCCCGCGCAAACGACCGCCGCGGCTCTGCGGAGTAGATGCCACGGCATGGTAATCAATCGCCAGAGACGTGTACCCGTTGCCTCCCTCTCGATTGAGAAATTCCTCGTCCGCGTCACGAAAATCCTGCATATCCCGCGCGAGGCAGCGGCTGTGAGCCTGGTCACTGATGCGCAGATGGCGCGGTGGAACCGCGTGTATCGCGGCAAGGCGAAGGCGACGGATGTGCTTTCGTTCCCGGCGGACGCTAGTGCGGCGCAGGAACCCGTGAAATCGCGCAAGCAGGCACGTGCGCGCCGTTCGAAATCAGCGCGTAGCCGCTGGCATTTGACAGCACGAAGCGGATCTTACTTGGGCGATATAGCGATTGCGCCGGCGGTCGCGCGCCGCAATGCGCGAGAATTCGGCCGCACATTTGATGATGAGATGCGCATCCTCGTGCTTCACGGAGTTCTTCATTTGCTGGGATACGATCACGAGACGGATCACGGCGAAATGGAGAAACTCGAGCTGCGGCTGCGGCGGCGATTGGGGATTGGATAAAAATGGGCGCGCTTCCCTATACGATCGGCATTCTGGTGCTGGCCGCGGGACTCACCGTTTTTGCGTATCTGGACCGCATCTACCGGCAGCTGGGGCGCGTGGTAGCGGGCCCGGCGCACGCGAACCTGGACGCGTACGTCAGCGAAATTGAGCCACGGTTGCGGATTAGCCGCGGCCGGGCAGGCGGGACGTTCAGTTTGCTGGCACGGTTATGGCTGGTTGTCGTTTCCGTGCTAACGGCGCGCGCTGTCATTCTCTTCGCGGGCCAGACCTGGCAAATCGCCGCGGAGATGATTTTTTTTCTGGGGCTGGAAGTCATCGTGGGAATGCAATTTTTCCCCGCGCTGCTGCTGGCGCGAACCACCGGGAAGTGGCTGATTCCCATATTGCCCGTCGTGCGCACGTTCGCGTGGCTGGTCTGGCCGGTTCAAGCGATCCTCGAATTCGCCATATCGCTCCTGCACATTTCCGACGAGCCTGAGAGCGGCGGCCCTCCGGACGATCAGCACGCCATCGAGGCCATTGTCGATGCGGCCACGGAAGAGGGCATCCTCGAGCAGGATGAAGCGCGCTTGATCGAGCAGGTGGTTGAGTTTAGCGACAAGCGCGTCCGGGAAGTGATGACGCCGCGGCCAGACGTGATCGCCATCCCCGCGAGCGCCACGATCGAGCAATTGCGTCGCGTCCTGGTGGAAGCGAAGCTCTCGCGCTTGCCCGTGTATGAAAATAACCTCGACGAAGTGATCGGAATTGTGATTGCGCGCGACGTTTTGCAAGTCCCGGAAAGCCAGTCGGCGCAGCGGACGGTGCGCGAGCTGGTGCGTCCGGCGCTATTCGTGCCCGAAGCGAAGATGGGATCGAGCCTCCTAAAAGAAATGCAGCGCAAAAGCCAGCAGATGGCCATCGTGATCGACGAATACGGGTCGATGGCGGGAGTCGTGACGGCGGAGGACTTAGTCGAGGAGATTGTCGGCGAAATTGGCGAAGAGGACCGCCCGCCTGCGCCGGACATTTTGCGTGAGAGTTCGGGGAGCATGGTGCTTCGCGGCAGCGTGGCGCTGGAAAAGCTGAAGGAGCTATTCGGGCTGGAATTGGACGATGCCGAAGTGGAATCCACGGCGGCCACGGTTGCGGGGCTGCTGAATCACATCGCGGGCCACGTGCCCGAAGCGGGCGAAAAGATCGAATACAATGGATTGGAATTCGAAGTTCTCGAAGCGAACCAGAGGAAAGTGCTTCGTCTGCGCGCACGCAGGCAGCCGCAAGGCCGCGCGGCAGCTCCATGAGAAAGATAAAGTAAAATCCCGCCATCGAGGCTCGTGCGCACGCGGTTCAAAGCGGCGGATGCCCGCACCGCTGTTGATGGAATGAGTAACAGTCGGCGCAGATGTTTTCGCGCGCTGCGCGTGCCATTGTACATTCAACTCCAGCAGCAATAACTTCCCGGGGAATGGACGGGCGCGGCAGCTCCGGCGCCTGTCACGATACAATCCGACGGAGATTACATGATGTTAGCTTGGACGGATCAACATCCGGCATCCTTCGCGTTAGCCCTCTTTGCGATGCTTGCGCTGTTCTGGATCGGCGTGTCGCTGGTGATAAGCCGCGCGGGCGGATGGCACGCGCTGGCCGGCCGGTTCCGATTCGAAGAGAAATTCAGCGGTGTACACTGGCGGTGGCAAAGCGCGCAGATGAGGTGGATTGCCGCGTACCACAATTGCGTGACGATTGGCGCAAGCCCCGAGGGTCTTTACGTCGCGCCATTTTTTCCATTCCGCTTGGCGCACCCTCCGCTCTTCATCCCATGGAGCGAAGTTTCCTACAGCAGGAAGAAAGTGATGTTCACGCCGATGGTTTGCTTCGAGCTGGGCCGCGATCAATCGATCCCGTTTTGGGTGCGCGAGAATCTGGGCCAGCGGCTTCAGCAGGCCGCCGATGGCGCGTGGCCTGCCGAATCGCCCGCGTAGGAGAAATATTCAGCGAATCCAAAGGCGACATTTGCTCCTCGCGCGGACGCTGAAATTTCAATCGCGTCTTTTTCGCAGTCGCCGCATCCAGTCAACGAATTGACGCGGCAATTTCCGGATAACCGTGCTCAAACCGTTGCCGATACTCGTGTGGCGCGTCATCGACAATCTTCCGCGACAATGCCCTGCAGCTGAATTCCCGGTCGAGCAAAATTTGACGAATACGCCGCTGGAAAGTTTGCGCCTGCGACTTGATATTTTTGCGGCTCGGGAGTAACTTTCAATTCCCAATTAGAAGGCGAAGCAAGCAGCGATGAATTGTCTCCGGAGGCGCCATGGCGATTGACGTCCGAATCAGCGTGAACGGCAAGGAATACGAAAGCAAAGTCGAGCCGCGATTGCTCCTGGTCCATTATTTGCGTGACACTTTGGGGCTGACGGGCACGCACATTGGCTGCGAGACGAGCATATGCGGCACCTGCACCGTTCTCCTCGACGGCAAAGCCGTGAAATCCTGCACCCTGCTGACCGCGCAGGCCGATGGCGCGGAGATCACGACCATCGAAGGCCTGGCCGCTACCTGGAAATCGAACGGCGCGAACGAAAACGGCGGCCTTCATCCTCTCCAGGAAGGATTCTGGGAGAAGCACGGCTTGCAGTGCGGGTATTGCACGCCCGGAATGATCCTGACGGCGGCGGCTTTCCTGCAGGAGAATGCAAATCCCACCGACACGGAAATCCGCGACGCCATCAATGGGAATTTGTGCCGCTGCACCGGATACCAGAATATCGTGGACGCGATTCAGTACGCAGCGAAGAAGATTGCGGCCAAAAGCCGGTAGGGCGCTTTTCAGATAGGACGGAGGACGAGCATGGCAACGGCGGCAAAGTACGTTGGCAGGCCGATGAAGCGGAAGGAAGACCCGCGGCTGATACAGGGTCTCGCGCATTACGTTGACGACATTCACCTCGCCGGAATGCACTACATGGTTGTGGTGCGCAGCCCGTATGCGCACGCCAGAATCCGTTCGGTGGACACGGCGAAGGCGAAAGCCGCGCCAGGCGTGGTCTCGGTGATCACCGGCGAAGATGTGCGCGGGGTGATTGGGCCGGTGCCGTGCGCGGCGCAAATCCCGGACATGAAGCCCGCGATTCGCACGGTGCTGGCGACGGATAAAGTGCGCTTTGTCGGGGAGCCCGTGGCGGTGGTCGTCGCAAACGAACGATATGCCGCGCGCGATGCCGCCGAACTGGTCGAGGTGGATTATGAACCGCTGGCCGCCGTAGTCGATCCGGAAAAGGCCATCGCCAAAGGATCGCCAAAGCTCTACGACAACTTCGCGGACAATATCGCGTATCACTGGGAGCTTGAGGGCGGCGACGTGGCGGGCGCGTTCAAAAAAGCCGACAAGATCATCAAGCAGCGCATGGTCAATCAACGACTGATTCCCATGGCAATGGAACCGCGCGGCGTCGTGGCTACGTTCGATCCGGGCGAGCCGAAACTGACGATATGGACTTCGACGCAGATTCCGCATCTGGCGCGGACGCAAATTGGAGTGATGCTCGGATTCCCGGAAACTTCCGTGCATGTGATTACTCCGGAAGTGGGCGGCGGGTTCGGCAGCAAATTGAACGTCTATGCGGAAGAAGCGCTGTGCGCGCATCTCGCGATGAAAATCGGAAAGCCCGTGAAATGGATTGAGTCGCGGCGCGAGAACTTTCAAGCCACGATTCACGGCCGCGATTTCATCAATTACGTTGAGCTTGCCATGAAGCGCGACGGCACCATTCTCGGCGCGCGCTACAAAATCATCGCCGACCTGGGCGCGTATTATCAATTGCTGACGCCGCTGATTCCCACGCTGACCGGACTGATGCTTTGCGGGAGCTACAAAATACCGGCCGTTCGCATCGAAATCACCGGCGCGCTGACGAACAAGATGGCGACCGATGCGTATCGCGGCGCGGGACGCCCCGAGGCGACGTATTTCATCGAGCGCGCCGTCGACATTGCGGCCGCGGAGTTGAAAAAAGACCCCATCGAAATTCGCCGCAAGAACTTTCCGCAACCGAAGGATTTTCCGTACGCGACGCCGACCGGATTGATTTACGACACGGCCGCCTACCAGAAGTGCAGCGACGCTGCTGTGAAGGCGTCCGGTTACGCGAAGCTGCGCAAAGAACAGGCCGCGGCGCGGAAGAACGGCAGGCTGGTGGGCATCGGCGTTTCGAGCTACGTCGAAATCTGCGCGATGGGGCCATCCAGTGCGATGCCCGCGGGCGGATGGGAAAGCGGCACGGTGCGAATCGAGCCGACGGGCAAGGTGAAAGTGCTGACGGGCTCTTCGCCGCACGGGCAGGGACAGGAAACGAGCTTCGCGCAGATTGCCGCGGACATGCTCGGAATCTCGCCCGATGACGTGCTCGTCGTTCACGGAGATACGAGCCAGGTGCCCTACGGCATTGGAACGTTTGGCAGCCGCGCGACCGCCGTGGGCGGCACGGCGATGTACAAGTCACTCGAAAAACTGCGGGAAAAACTATCGAAAATTGCGGCGCATATTTTGGGCGTTGCTCCAGCAAAAGTGGCTTTTGGCGACCGTAAAATATATTCCACGGCGGACCCGAAGAAATCCGTCAGCTTCGGCGACCTGGTGACGGCCGCATACGTTGCGAAGACGTTGCCGCCGGGCATGGAACCGGGCCTGGAAGCCACCACGTTCTTCGAGCCCACGAATTTCACGTTTCCGTTCGGCACGCACATCTGCGTCGTTGAAATCGACAGGGACACAGGCGATGTGAAGCTCGTGAAATACGTTGCGGTTGACGATTGCGGCAACGTCATCAATCCGCTGCTCGTCGAGGGGCAAATACACGGCGGAATTGTGCAGGCAGTGGGACAAGTGCTTTTTGAAGAGGTTGTGTACGATAGCGAAGGCCAGCTCATCACCGGCGAATTGACCGATTATGCTTTGCCGCGCGCGGCGGATCTTCCCCGAATGGAGACGTCGCGAACGACAACGCCGACGCCGGTGAATCCGATGGGCGTCAAGGGCGTGGGCGAAGCGGGCACGATCGGGGCGACGCCGGCGCTCGTGAATGCCGTGGTGGACGCGCTTGCGCCGCTGGGCGTCACGCATGTCGATTTGCCCATCAAACGCGAACGCATCTGGCGCATTCTGCAGAAATCCGCGGGACGCGGAAAAGCGAAATCGGGGAGGGCGCGATGATTCCGGCCGAGTTTGAATATCAGGCGCCGAAAACGCTCGACGAAGCTTTGCGCATGTTGGGACGCCACGGCGATGAAGCGAAGATTCTGGCGGGCGGCCACAGTTTGCTGCCGATGATGAAACTGCGCCTGGCGTCGCCGCGATACGTCGTCGACATTGGCCGCTTGCGCGGCATGGATTATATCCGCGAGGACGGCGACAAAATCGCGATTGGAGCGCTGGTGGCGCACGCGCAAATCGCCGCGTCCGGATTGCTGCGCGCGAAGTGCCCATTGCTGTCCGAGGCGGCCTGTCAAATCGGGGACATGCAGGTGCGGAATCGCGGCACGATTGGCGGCAGCATCGCCCACGCGGATCCTGCGGCGGATTATCCCGCGGCAATCCTCGCGCTCGATGCGGAGATGATTGTGCAGTCGAGTTCCGGCAAACGAACCATTCCCGCCGCCGAGTTCTTCGTTGATCTGCTCACCACGCAGATTCGGCCCGGCGAGATTTTGACCGAAGTACGCGTGCCGGTGAAACGCGCAGGCGAGGGAATGGCGTACAAGAAATTTCACCAGCCCGCGTCGGGATTTGCGATTGTCGGCGCGGCGGCGCGCATTTTGGCAAGCAGGGAAGGGAAAATCGAGGACATCGCTCTCGGGATGACGGGAGTTGGCTCGAAGGCGTATCGCGCCACCGGTGTCGAAAAAGCGTTGCGCGGGAAAAACGCCACCGAGGAACTCGTCGCAGAAGCGTGCGGAAAAGCGGCGCAGGGCGTTGACCCGCTGGGTGATATTTTTGCATCGCCGGAGTATCGCCGCGAAATGGCCAGCGTGTTTGCGCGCAGGGCGATCATCGAGGCGCTTGGAAGGGCCACAGGGCGCGCATCCGAGCCGCGCGCGGCGAAGGCCAAGCGGAAGTGAAAGTGCAGGGAAGTGCGTTGCTTCCGGCAACGCGCGAGAAAGTCTGGGATTTACTCAACGATCCCGAGCGCCTGGCGAAATGTCTGCCGGGGACGGAACGACTCGTTCCCGACGGGCCCGACCGCTACAAAGTTGCCATGAAGTTTGGTCTCGCTGCGTTTTCCGGGAAATTCCAAGGTTCCGTCGAAATCGCGGAGAAAAAGCCTCCCGTTTCGCTGAAGATGCGCGTGGAAGGACGCGGCGCGCCGGGATTCATGAAGGGCGAAGGCACGATTTCGCTGCACGAAAAGAGCGGCGCGACAGAAGTGACGTACGACGGGGAAGCGCAGGTCGGAGGCGTGATCGCGTCGGTGGGGCAGCGAATGATCGAAGCCGCGTCGAAGAAAATCGTGCAGCAGTTTTTCGACGCAGCCGCGGCGGAGTTAAAAGCCTCCGGCGGAAATTGAACACTTCGCATGTACATCCGAAAAGCCGTGGCCGGGCGTACATCCGATGTGGGCCAGACGCGCCTTTGCCGTAAGGCCGGGTGCGCCGCGGGCAGGATGTTGGCCGGTAGTGGCCATTGATGGCCGGCGGATGTGTATTCCAAACTTTGAGGAGCGTGGTCATGAAGAAATTGGGAGTGTTGTGCAGCGTGATGTTGATGACGGCGGGCCTTGCGCTGGCGAGCCCGAAGCAGCAAACGTTTGTCGGCACAATCAGCGACAGCATGTGCGGGGCATCTCACATGATGCCGGGCAGCCCCAAGGCCTGCACCCTCAAATGCGTCGCGGGCGGCAGCAAGTTCGTATTGGTGGATCCGAAGGGCAATGTGTTTCAGTTGAGCGACCAGAAAGCTCCGCGCGCCTTTGCGGGAGAAAATGTGAAGGTCACGGGCACGCTCACTGGCGACACCATCGCCGTGAAGTCGATCATCGCCGCCAAATAGCCGCACTGCAAAAAAGTCATCCCCTGCGGCGGTGTCCTGCTGGGGCGCTCCGGAGCGTTTGCGCGCGCGTTGCGGCGTCTTCCGCTTCGAGCGCCATACCTTTCTTGCGATACGCTCGCGCGAGCAAAGTCCATGCGAGAATGTCGCCGGACGCAAATTGCAAAATGCGGTGCGCTGTAGCGAGCGAGTTGTCAAAATCATCCTTTGCGTAATAGGCTTGCGCGAGGCCGTGAAGCGCGTCCGTGAGTCGCGGATCGATGTCCAGCGCGCGTTGGAACTCCGCGATGGCCTCGTCAAACTGTTCGGCGCCGAAAAGGTCCAGGCCAGCATAATAGTGGTCTGAAGCGGTCATTCGAGGAATTGTATCATCGCCGGCCGAAGCGGAAAGTAGCGGGCGCGATCATGCACGGACGAAGCTGGCGCGAGCGCGGATGCTAGACGGATTGCGTTATTACTGGATGGTGGCAAAAGGGTATCGGCTGCGTCCGTGGAGAAGCCCGTATTTGCGCTGGCGAATGGAGACATTCTTCGGCGCGGAAGCCGAAGGACTCAATGCCCGGAAACTTTTGCAGCTCATCTGGCGCGAGCGCGCACGAATGAAACGATTCGCCGCGTGGGCCGCTGAACGCCGCCGCGCGCAACACCGCCGCTCTTAATTCGACCCCCCGCAGCCAATGGGCCGGAGCCAGGGAGTTGACGATCCGCGTCGCACCCGCCTGCCGTTCCCTTTTTCAGAATACTTGCTCATCCGCCGACGGCCCGTAAATCGAAGGCACCGGCACATCGTTCAACCGCAGGTAAACGCCGAGCTGCGCGCGATGATGAATCATGTGGTTCATCACGAACCCGCGCAAGACCGCGATTTTCGGCAGCGTGAAAATTGTCTTGCCGTTTGCGATCAGCGACCACGGCGTCATCATCTCCTCGTCGCTGGCTCCCGCGATTGCAGCGCGCCCCGCCGCCGCGCGCTTGTCGAATTCCTCCAGCAATTGTTTCCGTGACGCCATCACCAGCGGAGCGTGCTGCTGCGGCGCGCCGGGGCCAACTTCGATGGAATCCCGCAAAATCGTCTCCTTCGCCCAGCCGGGGAGTTCTGCCGTGTGTCCCGCCAGCCGTCCCATGGGCATCGATTTCTCGTGCGGCTTGTAGTCGGGCTTTCCCTCCGGGACGCGCTCCAGCACCTTTCGGGTGTTCGCCACTTCATGATCGAATTCCGGCAGAATTGCGTCGCGTATCGCCATGGATTCCTCCTCGAGATAGCAAGACTAAACGTATCGCGGCCGTTCCGGCACGCAGCACATAGGATGCGCGTACGCTGCACGGGATGCAACCGAGCGTATCGCGCCGTCTAAAATGTAACCGAAGGGGGTATCGTCGCGCCATTTAAGATGTAACCCAAATCGGAGGGGTTCTGAGGAGGGTTGCAAATGGGACAAAAGGCGAAGTGGGAGTACTTCCGGGCGATCTACGAGCGT